>CAYVVK010000478.1:0-4614 GCA_964454855.1 uncultured Phaeodactylibacter sp.
GTGCTGGCCGGCAACGTGGTGGCCATCCTTGCCAACGGCAGCTTCCTCTTTCCCTGGGCCTGGGTGATCACTGCCCTGATAACCTGCACCCTGGTGGGGCTCATCTCCGGCCTTTATCCGGCTCTCAAGGCCGCCCGCCTGGACCCTATAGAGTCGTTGCGTTACGAATAAGCGGGATCTCTTCGCTGTAAATTTCTATTTTGCGCTTCCAAAACGCTGGCATGAAGCGCGAGTTTCTCCTTAACATACTCTTCCTTCTGGCTGTCAATGTGCTGATCAAGCCGTTCTACCTCTTCGGTATTGACCGTACGGTGCAGAATACCGTGCCTATGGGAGATTACGGGATCTACTTTGCGCTTTTCAATTTCACCTTCCTCTTTCAGATCGTCAACGATTTCGGCATTCAGAATTTCAACAACCGCAATATTGCCCAACACCGGCAACTGCTGGATAAGTATTTCCCCAACATTCTTGCCCTGAAGGGCATGCTGGGCATGGCCTACCTGGCCCTGGTCATGCTGGCTGCCCTCCTGGCAGGCTACGGCCCGGCCCTCTTCCCCCTGCTGGGCATCATTGCCGTCAATCAGATGCTTAGCTCGCTGCTGCTTTTCCTGCGGTCGAACGTCTCCGGCCTGGGGATGTACCGTCTGGACAGCCTGCTGTCCGTTTCAGACCGGCTGTTGCTCATCCTCCTGGTTGGTTTTCTGCTGTGGGCGCCAGCCTTTCGGGGCCGTTTCCAGATCGAATGGTTCGCCTGGGCGCACACGGTTGCCCTGAGTACAGCGGCGTTGCTGGCCTTCTTCATCGTGCGCAGGCGCATTCGGATATTTCGTTTCCGCATCCGGCCGGCCTTCCTGCTGATGCTGCTGAAACGCTCGGCTCCTTACGCTCTGGCGGTGCTGCTCACTTCCATCTACAACCGCATAGACGGGGTGATGATAGAACGCTTGCTGCCCGACGGCCAGATAGAGGCCGATATTTACGCTTCCGCCTTTCGCCTCTTTGAAGCCAGCAATATGATCGGATTTTTATTTGCCGGCCTGTTGCTTCCCATTTTTGCCCGCATGCTCAAGGAAGGAGAGGCCATTGGGGAACTCACGCAGATGAGCTTCCGCCTGATCGCCGCCGGCGCTATTGTGCTTTTCTGCGGCATTTATTTTTACCGCACCGAAATAATGGTAGCCCTTTACAACAGTGGCTCCGCCTATTCCGGGCGGGTGCTCATCTATCTCATGGGCGGCTTTTTGGCCGTATGCGGCACTTACATCTTCGGCACCCTGCTGGTGGCAAATGGCAACTTACGCCAGCTCAACTATGTTTTCGCCCTCAGCCTGCTGCTTAATGTGGGCCTCAACCTGGCGCTCATCCCTCTTCTCAAGGCCGAAGGAGCCGCTATTGCCACCTGTGCCACCCAGTTTATCGTTATGCTGGCGGAGATCGCCCTGGCCAGCCGTTTCCTTAAGCTGGGCGCCGGCTGGAGCACTGCCTTCCGCCTGCTGGCCCTGGCCCTGGCGGCATTCGCCTTCGGGTTTTTCGTAAGTGCCCACATACCATTGGGCTGGTTCTGGCGTTTCATTATCGCACTGGCCGGAGGCAGCCTGCTGGCCCTGCTGCTACGCCTGGCCGACTGGCGGGTGTTGCTCCGCTTTCAAAAATAAACAGGAGATTGAACCAACGGTTTTTACCTGCCGGGCTGTCTTATGAGCTGAAAAGTTTAGAAAATACCCCTCAAACCATATACTTTTGCGGTATTCAATCAAAACAGCCTGCCGGAAAAAGAAAAGCGTCTTGAAAAAGGCAGCACAGGCAGGCTCAAAGCTTATACAGGAATATAGCGATGAAGAATAACGATAATTTGCTCGATGTGCTCAAGACCCTCTTTAAATGGAGGAAGCAGATCATTTACGTGTGCGGGATTGCAGTTGTGGGCGCCATCGTCATCAGCCTTTTCCTGCCCAATTACTACCAGGCTACCACCACTTTTCTGGCGGTAAGCCCCGACCAGGCCAAGCCGGAATCGCTCTTCGGCAATGGCCAGCTCCGTACCGAGTACTTCGGCAACGAGAACGATATCGACCGCCTGATGACCATTGCCGAATCCAGCGAACTGGTCAACTTCCTGGTCGATTCCTTCAACCTCTATGAACACTACGAGATCGATACCAGCCAGGCCAAAGCGGCCTTCAAGGTGCGGGAAAAGTTCTTCAGCCTGTATGAGGTGCAGAAGACCAAGCGGGACGCCATCGAGCTTTCCATAGAAGACAAGGACAAGGAACTCGCCGCTCGGATGGCCAATGCCGCCCGCGAAAAGATCGACCAGATCGCCCGTCGCCTCATTATGGAAGGACTGGAGAAGACCATAGAATCCTACCGCGATAACATTCAGAATAAAGAGCAACAGCTGAGATACCTGAGCGACAGCCTGATCACCTACCGTAAAGAGTACGGCATTTACAGCATCGTGGGGCAGTCCGAAGCATTACCCACTCAGGTGTCGGAAGCCGAAGCCCTGCTGGTGCGCAGCCGCAGCAAGCTCGAAGCCCTGAAAGGCACCCGGGGTATTCCTCAGGATACCATTCGCTATCTACAGGCTACCGTTCGCGGCCTGGAAGAGGAATACAACAGCCTGGCCGACAGAATGGACAAGTTCAACACCGGCTTGTCGAAAGTGGGCATTTTCGAACGCCAGTACATCGAGGCCAATCAGACGCTGAGTGAAGACCAGGAGCGGCTCAAGCAGGCGCTGGCCACCTATAATTCCTACATCCCCGCCGTATTGATCGTGGAGAAGGCCCAGGTGCCGGTGGTGAAATCCCGGCCCAGGCGCAGCATCATCGTCCTGGCGGCTGCCGCTATCGCCTTTCTGTTCAGCCTGATCGGCGTATTGCTCTTCGATACTTACAGCGATGTAAACTGGAGGGAGGTGTACCATGCTAAATAGGCTGGAACGCATGCTGGATATTTCCGGTTTGCCGCAGCTGTTCTTCGCCATTTTTGCGGCCATCCTCCTGCTCTGCCTGTTTGTGGGCATTGCCGCGGAAATGTACTATCTGGCGGCTATTCCCCCTTTCCTGCTGTTGGTTTATCTGACGGTAGTGGATTTCCGAAAGGTATTCTTCCTGCTCCTTGCCTGTATTCCGCTGTCTACAGAACTTGTTCTGCCCAATGGGTTTGGTACCGACCTGCCTACCGAACCGCTGATGATAGGGCTTATGTTTGCAGGCCTGCTTTACGTCATTCGCCACGGCAGGGAAGTGAACGGGCAGTTTCTGCGCCATCCCATCACTCTTTTTCTGCTGCTGCACCTGGCCTGGATTGCCGTGGCTACGATCAATTCCCAGGAACTCCTGGTCTCTGTAAAGTTTCTGCTGGCCAAGATCTGGTATGTGGCCACCTTTTACTTTCTGGCCAGCCATATCCTTAAAAGTGCGGACAGCCTCAAGCCATTTTTCTGGACGGTGTTCTTTCCGCTGATGTTCACGGTCCTGTTCGTCATACTGCGGCATGCCTCCTATGGCTTCTCTTTTGCCGATGTATACCGCGTGCTGCACCCTTTCTATCGCAACCACGTGGCTTACGCGGCCATCATAGTCGTTTTTCTTCCTTTCGTCTGGTATGTCAGGAAGTGGTACCCGGCCTACAGCTGGCCCTGGTGGGTGCTTACCGCCAGCCTGCCCGTGCTGCTGATAGCCATTCAGCTGTCTTACACCCGGGCAGCCTATGTGGCGATAGTGATCGCTATTGGCGCCTATTATGTCATCTACTTCCGGCTGGCCAAATACGTGCTGGCCCTGGCCCTGGCGGCAACCATTGGCCTGGTGGCCTTCATGGCCGCTCAGAACCGCTACCTGGACTATGCCCCCGATTACGAGACCACCGTTTCGCACAAGGACTTCAACAACCTGATAGAAGCCACCTACGAAATGGAGGACATTTCCACCATGGAACGCCTGTACCGCTGGGTTGCCGGTTTCCACATGAGCGTGGAAAGGCCTGTTTTCGGCTTTGGCCCCGGCAATTTCTACAACTTCTATAAACCCTATACCGTCACCAGCTTTAAGACTTATGTGAGTGATAACCCCGACAAATCAGGCATACACAGCTACTACCTGATGACCCTGGTGGAACAGGGCCTGCCGGGCCTGTTCTTCTTCTTTCTGCTCATCTCCTATGCCCTGCTGCGCGGGGAGGCCATTTACCATAGGGCAGGGAATCCGCGGGATAAGAATATTGCCATGATGGCCCTGCTGTCGCTGGTTATCATCCTGTCTCTGCTGATCATCAATGACCTGGTCGAGACAGATAAGATCGGCCCTTTCTTTTTCATGAACCTGGTACTGCTCGTCATGCTCGACCTGAAGCCCCAAAAGCGCCTGGAACATGAATAAAATAAAGCTTGCTGATCGCCTGGCCCAAATTGAAAAAGCTGCCCGCGGCACCCACCTGCAACGCCTGGCCCACGCTCCCCTGCGGTATATTTCGGGCATGGCCTACAGCAAGCTGGCCTACCCGGTGCTGAAGGGAAGCCTCCTGCGGGAAGCGCCCACTTTTTTTGGCACTCCCATGGCTGTTTTGCTACCCGCCGGGCTGGATATTTACCTGCTTGGAGCCAAG
>CAYVVK010000478.1:4624-5534 GCA_964454855.1 uncultured Phaeodactylibacter sp.
CCGGCTTGCCCGCTACCTGCTCCGCCATATAGAAGTGGGCCAGGAGATACTGGATGTCGGCGCCCACTTTGGTTATTTCACCCTTTTGTGCGCCGCCCTCACCGGCCCGAAGGGCAAGATACTGGCCATAGAAGCCGCCGAAACTACCTTTAATACGCTCCTGAAAAACGCCGTTGGGCAACCTACAATAGAGGCCGTGCGCGCTGCGGCCAGCAACGAAAATGGCCACCTTACCTTTTATGAGTTCCCACCTCTCTTTTCAGAGTACAATACCCTCAAAAGCGGCCAGTACAGCCAGGCAGGCTGGAAACAGGGCATACAGCCCCGTGAGATAGAGGTGCCCGCCTACCGGATGGACACGCTGCTTTCAAACAAGGGGCTGAGCCCTGACTTTATTAAGATTGATGTGGAAGGCGCCGAAGCGGAGGTGCTGGAAGGCTTGGAAAAATGGCTGGAAGGCAGATCTGGCCATTCCCTTTCCATGGAATACCACTCGGCAGGCCCCACCAATGAAGGGCACCGCACCGCCGCTCAATTCCTGGGCAGTAAAGGCTGGGCGCCTTTCGCCATACTCCCCGATGGCCAGCTCGATCCCTGTCGGGATATTGAAGCTTATCTCTCGGAAAAAGGCCTGGAGTCTGATAATATCATCTTCCGGCCGAAAGGGGTATTTGAGATTTTGGATTGAGGCATTTACTACCTCAGTCGCTTCGCTCGTGTTGGATTTATGATTTGGCCCCAGCCCCCGGTAGGCAGCAGGCCGTAGCCTGCCTCCTGGCCTCCTCGTCTCAGTAGTCCCCAAGTCCCCCAGTCCCCCAGTCTCCAAGTCCCCCAGTCTCCAAGTCCCCCAGTCCCCGTCTCCCAGTCCCCAAGTCTCCCAGTCCCCAAGTCTCCCAGTCCCCAAGTCTCC
>CAYVVK010000479.1:0-4843 GCA_964454855.1 uncultured Phaeodactylibacter sp.
CTGGGTGGCCACGATGACCGGGCGGGCGCGCTGTATACATTTGTGAATGATGTCCTTCTGGATGAGCGGCAGCCGTTCCATGGGGACCTCGATGCCGAGGTCGCCCCGGGCCACCATGATGCCGTTGGAGTGTTTGATGATCTTGTCGATCTTGTCTACGGCCTCCGGTTTTTCGATCTTGGCGATGGTCTTGGCAGGGTGGTTTTTCGCTTCGATCCGGTCGCGCAGGTCCTTTATATCCCTGGCGGAACGCACGAAGGAGAGGGCGATCCAGTTGACGGGCTGGGTCAGGATGAAATCCAGGTCCCTGATGTCTTTTTCGGTAAGGCAGGGCAGGGATATTTTGGTGTTGGGCAGGTTTACCCCCTTGTTGGAAGAGAGTGTGCCCCCAAAGAGGGTCTTCAGTTTGACGGTATCTTTGCGGTTGGTTTCCAATACTTCGAAGACCAGCTTGCCGTCATCGACCAGTACGCGCTCCCCTACATTCACATCGGCGGGAAATTGCTGATAGCTCATGTGGATCTTCTCCATGGTGCCGATGCATTTTTCGTTGACCAGGGTGATCACATCCCCTTCCTTCAATTCCAGCGCATCGTCCTTTATCTTGCCCACGCGGAGCTTGGGCCCCTGCAGGTCGGCCAGCAACCCGATATGCAGGTTGTATTTTTCGTTGATGTAAGTCACACGGTTGATCACTTCCAGGTGGTCCTGGTGCGTGCCATGGGAGAAATTGAGGCGGAAAATATCCACCCCCGCCTTGACCAGTTCCAGCAGGTTGGCATAAGAACTGGAGGCTGGCCCGACCGTAGCGACGATTTTAGTATTCTGATGGTCAACAATTTTCATAGATGAAGCGGATTTAAAAAGATGTATGGGGCTGTCATATAGCGGGAAAATAGGCCGAGAGCCTATCCGGAAAATCTCTTTTTCGGCTTCCGGACGGTTTTCGGACAGGTTCTAAGTGTAAAAAATACAATAATTATTCAATGTAAAAGTAAGCCTCTCGCAAAAATAATCAAATATCCTTAGCCAAAACTGAACGCTAATTTTTGCAGAGCGGCGGATTTGCCTCTCCCGGCAGTCTATTGGCGGCACACAGAAAGTAAATTTTGCAGGCTTGTGCTCCGGTGGCAGTATTGATGGGCAAGGGTGCGAAAGCGCCTTTGTTTACTATAGCAAGGCAGCGCGGATGCCCAATATTATTGCGGGCTCCGGCCTTATAGGGGGGGCAAATTTTTTTTTAAAAACTTTGGTTATCAGGTGAGTTCTGCGTTTCTTTGCATGGCAATCGTAAACCAATTAAAGAGAACTCACTATGTCTAGCATTGCAGAAAGAGTAAAAAAAATCATCGTCGACAAGCTCGGCGTTGATGAATCAGAGGTGACTCAGGAAGCCAGTTTTACGAACGATCTGGGCGCCGACTCTCTGGACACCGTGGAACTCATAATGGAATTTGAAAAAGAGTTCGACATTTCTATTCCGGATGAGCAAGCCGAAAACATACAAACCGTTGGGCAGGCAGTAGAATATCTGGAATCTCAGTCCAATGATTAAGTCCGCCTATCTTTTATAGGCAGGCTACCATAACACGAATTAGAGGTTTTGTTAACCTCTAATTTGTGTTTTTTAGGAAACAGGCCAGGCTTGCTTCCTCCCTTCCCCAGGCAAATCAAAACACTTAGCTATTCATGGCCTTTTCCAGGCACCTAGAGCAGTACCCCACGCCACTCCTTCCAACAGAGAAAGGATCGGCATCAAAAACAACCAACTCGGATTCAGAAGAAAGAACAGGTGCCGAGAGCAAAAATAAAATAGCGAATGAAAAGGGTTGTTGTAACAGGATTAGGAGCACTTACTCCTATAGGAAATAACATCAAGGAATATCTCGAAGGGCTGCAGAACGGCATCAGCGGCGCCAATCCCATCACTCATTTCGACGCCTCCAACTTCAAAACCCAGTTTGCCTGCGAAATCAAGAACCTGGACCCGGAGCAGTTTATCGAGCGGCGGGAAGTCCGCCGGATGGATGCCTTTTCCATCTACGGGATGATATCTGCAGACGAAGCCATGGCAGACTCCGGGCTGGAGCCCGAAAAGGTGGACCCCGACCGCGTGGGCGTCATCTGGGGTTCGGGTATCGGTGGCCTTAAGTCGCTGGAAAAAGAGGTGGAGGACTTCATCACCGGCAGCGGCACTCCCCGCTACAACCCCTTCATGATCCCCAAAATGATAGCGGATATCGTTCCGGGCCTGATCTCCATCAAGTATGGCTTCCGTGGCGCTAACTTCGCCACCGTATCTGCCTGTGCTTCTGCTTCCCATGCCATCTCTACCGCTTTTGACTATATCCGCCTCGGGCGCAACGATGCGGTCGTGACCGGAGGATCCGAAGCTGCGGTCATTAAGGCCGGGGTTGGTGGCTTCAACGCCATGAAGGCCCTTTCCACCCGGAATGAGGACTATAAAACCGCTTCCCGCCCCTTCGACCTCGACCGCGACGGCTTCGTGCTCGGCGAAGGCAGCGGCGCCATCCTTCTCGAAGAGCTGGAACACGCCAAAAAACGCGGCGCAAAGATATACGCGGAGATCGTAGGCGTAGGCGCTACCGCAGATGCCTACCACATCACGGCCCCCCACCCGGAAGGGCTGGGCGCCCGCAATGTGATGAAAATAACCTTGCAGGATGCAGGCCTGGAGCCGGCAGATATCGATTACATCAATGTACACGGCACCTCCACCCCTCTGGGAGATATTGCCGAGGTGAAGGCCATACAGCAGGTTTTTGGAGAAAGTGTTTATGGCCTGAACATCAGCTCGACCAAATCGATGACCGGCCACCTGCTGGGTGCCGCCGGCGCCATTGAGGCCATCGCCTGTATCCTGGCCATAAAGCATAATTTCGTTCCGCCCACGATCAATCACTTTACTGATGATCCGGAGCTGGACAGCAAACTGAATTTCACCTTTAATGAAGCGCAGGAGCGAACCGTGCGCGCCGCATTGAGCAATACCTTCGGCTTTGGCGGGCACAACTCTTCTGTGATCTTCAGGAAGTTTGAAGAATAAAAACGGTAAACGAAGGCGCCCGGAAAGGGTGCCCGGGTTTTAATTTGCCGGATGCTCTTTGGTGGTGAAGAGGCAATGCGTAAAAAGCATTACCTCCTTACCTTCTCGAGCAGCAATTGGCTATACACTTTAGAACAACCGGAAACGCCTGCTTTCCGGCCCACCGCTTCTGGCTCGCCCCGGAGCGGCGGCCTTGTGTAGCAGGCAAAGAGTGTGTGTTTATTTCTGTTAACTTAATTCAGTTTGCTTTGCTGCGGGTTCTATTCAGAATTTACAACTACCATTTTTCAGAGGACAGGGAGTTTGCCCGGCGCCTGCGCCAGCTTATCGGCTTTACTCCTTCGAACATGGGGATCTTCAGGTTGGCCTTTTCCCATAAATCCACCTCCTCGGAGAAGGCCTATGCCATTCAGAACAACGAACGCCTGGAATACCTGGGTGACGCTGTGCTGGGCACCATAGTAGCGGAATACTTGTTCAAAAAGTACCCCAACAGCAACGAGGGGTTTCTGACCAAGATGCGTTCCAAGATCGTCAAGCGAAAGTCCCTCAACAAGATCGGCGATAAAATGGGCCTGGATATGCTCCTCTCCGAGTATAACCAGACCCGGCTGAGCCGCTCCATGCTGGGCAATGCCGTGGAGGCGCTCGTCGGCGCCGTTTACCTCGAAAAAGGCTATCCGGGCACCAAGCGCTTCGTCATCAATAAGATACTGCGCAACTACGTCGACGTGCACGAACTTGAAAGCTTTGACGACAACTACAAGAGCCAGCTGCTGGAATGGTGCCAGAAGAACGGCCAAACCGTCAGCTACAAACTGCTGGCCCGCTACAAATTCGAAAAGCGCGACCGCTTTAAAGTCGCTGTCATGGTCAACGGCAAAAAGATGGCCACCGCCGACGACTTCAACAAGAAAAGTGCGGAACAGACTGCTTCCGAAAAAGCGATGGCCGCCCTTGGTATTCTCGAGAGCGAAGAAGAAGAGGATCAGTAAGTAGGCGGGCAGATTGTTACATTGTTGAATTGTTATATTGTTATATTGTGCTGTCCGCCTGCTTAGGCGGTTGGGTTTATAATACACTTTTCTTGAACTGGACCTACCCGAAAATCATCGAGTTAGCCGCCAACAACCTGATATTGGAAAAGGCCAGGAGCCTGGCCGTTCCCGGCCGCTGGGAATCCGCTGGGAGCAACGGCGGCCTGCTGTGGGGCGTCTGTAAGAGCAGCGGGCAACGTTCCTATCATACCGTGGCCAGCCTTTCAGATGAAGCCTTCCACTGTGCCTGCCGCAGCCGGTATTCCCCCTGCCGGCATGCGCTGGCCCTTCTGGTGCTTTTTGTAAAAGGCAGCTCCGCCATCAGTATGGCGGAGGAGGCGCCTCCCTGGGCCCAACAGCTGCTGAAAGAGCCTGCCCAGAAGCTGCCCTCGGCCGAAGAGAAACGGGAACGGGAGGTTCAGCGCAGCAAGCGTTTCGGCCAGCGCCTCCAACTGATGGAACAGGGAGTGCAGGAACTGGAAGAATGGCTGCTGGACCTGGCGCGCCACGGCCTGGCCGGCATTGAAGGGCAGGACAGCTTCTGGGATCAGTTCTCCGCCCGTATGGTAGACGCCAAGCTGGGAGGCATCGCCCGCCGCATCCGAAACCTGAAGGGCCTGGGCGGCCAACCTGGCTGGTACGAAAACCTGCTTGGAGAAATGGCCGGCCTTTACCTTTTCGCCCAGAGCTTCAAACAACTGGACAGCCTGCCGGAGGCCCTGCAGGAAGAACTCCTCAG
>CAYVVK010000479.1:4853-5520 GCA_964454855.1 uncultured Phaeodactylibacter sp.
CAGTATAGGAGGCGTGAACCGTAAAAAGGAGGAACTGCTTAGGCAGGAGGGCGCCCCCGGCCGCTGGCTGGTTGCCGGCCAGGTGGAGGGCGAAGGGGAGGACGATAACCTTCGGTACCGGCGGACCTGGCTGGCCGAGGAGCGGTCCGGAAGGATCGCACTCCTCCTCGATTTCGCCTGGGGAGGGCAGGGCTTTGAAACCAACTGGATAGTAGGCAGTGCCATCGAAGGCGAACTGGTGTTCTATCCCGGCGCCTATCCGCTGCGGGCGCTGGTCCGAAAACACCGTCCTTATTACCAGCCGCTGGAAGGCCCGGAAGGCTTTAGTGAGCTGGAGCGCTTTGCCCGGGCCTATGCCGATGCCCTGGCGGCGAACCCCTGGCTACTGTCCTTTCCCTGCCTGCTGTCGGGCGTCCGGGTTTTCCGTGAAGAAGGAATTTTCTGGCTGGCGGATCAGGAGCAAAGGGTGATCCCGCTGTCTTCCGGCGGGGATGCCGCCTGGAAACTGTTATCGGTGAGTGCCGGCCGCAGCGTACAGTTGTTCGGAGAATGGGACGGCCGGGAACTGGGGCCCGTGTCCGTACTGGCAGATGGCCGGGTGATACCCTTGCAGGGCCCTGCGCCCAATCCGGAGGGCCTGGAGTTCCATCCATTCTAATGCCTGAAC
>CAYVVK010000480.1:0-3433 GCA_964454855.1 uncultured Phaeodactylibacter sp.
CCGGCCAGCGCATAGTGCTCGTCAAAAAAGAAGAATACTGGGGAGATGCCCTGGCAGAGGCCTACCCCGCCCTGGCCGCCTATCCGGAAAAGCTGGATTTCCGCCCTATCCCCGACGCCACCGCCGCCATTACCGCCCTGAAAGATGCCCAGGTCGATGCCATGGCCAACATACCGGCGAAGTCTTTCGAAGAACTCAAGGAAAACCCCCTGGCTAACAGCCGGTACAACCTCTTCAACCCGCCGCTTCTGGCCCAGTCCTTCGTCTACGTCAACACCCGGAACCCCAAGCTTTCCGACAAGCGGGTGCGCCGCGCCCTGGCCTACGCCACCGATGTCAATGAGATCATTGAAACGGTCTATTACGGCTACGCCACCCCTACCGCCGGGCCGGTGCCTTCTTCCTTCTCCTACTATAATAAAGACGTCAAGCCTATTGCCTACGATCCGGAGAAGGCCCGGGAGTTGCTGGCCGAGGCCGGATGGACAGACACCAACAACAATGGGATAGCCGATAAGGAGATCAACGGTGTGAGGGAAGAACTGAACCTGCGGTATATCATTCCCGGAGGACGGGAAACTTCCCAGAATGTGGCGCTGCTCATGCAGGAATCTATGAGGAAGGCAGGCATCGCCCTGGAGCTGGAAAACCAGGAGTTCAGCGTGATGCTGGAAGGCCTGCGCCGGGGCGAGTTTGAGTTGGCGGCCGCCGGGCAGTCTGTTGCGCCCTCCCTTTGGGAGCCCAAGCAGCGTTTCCACACCACCGAAGGCAATAATGTCACCGGTTTCGGCAATGCCGAGACAGACGCCATGATCGACCAGATACAGCTCACGCTCGATGAGCAAAAGCGCGACGAGCTGTATAAAAAGCTGCAGGCCGCCATCTATGATGAAATGCCCATCATCTATATCATGGCCCCTACGAACCGCCTGGCCATTCACAAGCGCTTTGAGGTGGAACTGAGCCCGATGTTTCCGGGCTATACTCCTGCTCAGTTGAAATTGCAGGAAGAGGCCGAGCTGTTGCAGTAGAAAGCCTGAGGTAAGCCTGAAAATAAAAAAGGCGAGCGGGCCACTCGCCTTTTTTAGTACCTCCTTGTCCAATTCGGGCTTCCACCGCCGCCAGGCCTTGCACCTCGCTGCGCGCCGGATAATCTTCACTCCGCACAAATTTCAGGGCCTGCTTCACCTCGTCAAAGGGCGGGCGGGCGAAAATACCGGAGGAGAAGAGGCTGCCGTCGGGGCGATTCTCCCGCAAAGGACGCGTGTTTCAAAAACTGGAAGTTTCCTTAGGCGGAGCTTTGATTTTTTGCGTACCTTCGGTTTCCGATAATTTAAGCCATCTAACCCAGGCAGCCCCCGGACGAAAAGACCCCATGCTTCAGTATCTGGCCAAAAGAATATTGATTTTCATTCCCACCCTGCTGATCATTTCCCTGCTGGCATTCGGCCTGAGCAAGGCAGCTCCCGGCGACCCTGTGGAACTGCTCAGCCGGGGCGGCCTGGGCGACGCCCAGCAGAACGTCGCCGATGCCGACCGGCTGTATCAGGAACTGGCCGCTCAACTGGGCCTGGGCAAACCTCCTTTCTACTTCAGCCTATCTCCGGCGGCCTACCCGGATACCCTGTACCAGGTACTGAGGAGAGACCATCGGGCAACCCTTTCTAAGCTGATCGCCCAGTACGGCAACTGGGAAGAGATCTCCGATTATTACCACTTCCTTCGCACTTTCAACCGCCGGCTGGAAAACCTCATGGAAGAAAGCCCGAGCCATGGCCTGCGTGGTATCCGCACAGCCTTACAGCAGCTCTACCTGGCACATACCGACGCCAGGATCAGCAGCCTGCTCGACAATATGGAAGCCCAGGCGGCACAGGACAGCAGCCTGCAACAGCGCCTTCTGCCGGAAGTACAACAACTGAAAGAAAAATACCGGAAGCTGAAAAGCGAGGCCACTCCTGCCCTGCTCTACCTCCCTGACATCAAGTGGTATGGCTGGGACAATCAGTACCACAACTGGATCATCAGCTTCCTGGCCCTTGATTTCGGCAAATCCTATTACGATAGCCGGCCGGTGGCCGATAAGATGAAAGACGCCCTGTCCTGGACGCTGCTGCTCAATATCCTTTCCGTGATCATCGCCTATGTGCTGGCCATCCCCCTGGGGGTGTTCTCCGCCATCTGGAAAGACTCGCTTTTTGACCGTACCTCCACCATTGCCTTATTCATCCTGTACTCGCTTCCCAATTTCTGGATAGCGACCATGTTGCTGGTATTTTTCACCACTCCTGAATACGGCATGGACTGGTTCCCTTCTATCGGGACGGGCAACCTGCCTGAGGATGCGCCCTTCTGGAGCCGCTTCTGGGAGACGGCCTCCCATATCGTGCTGCCGGTATTCTGCCTGACCTATGGCGCATTGGCCTTCATATCCCGGCAAATGAGGGGCGGCATGCTCAATGTCATCCGCCAGGATTACATCCGCACCGCCTGGGCCAAAGGCCTGAGCGGGAAGAAGGTGGTATGGAAACACGCTTTCCGCAATGCCCTGTTTCCCATCATCACCATGTTTGCGAGCATTTTTCCGGCGGTCTTTGCCGGCTCGGTGGCCATCGAGGTCATTTTTAACATTCCCGGCATGGGGAAGCTGACCATAGATGCGATCATTCAGCGCGACTGGCCGATCGTATACACCGTGCTCATGCTGGCCGCCATACTGACTATGGCGGGCATACTGGCCGCCGACTTGCTTTACGCCTGGGCCGACCCCCGGGTTTCTTACAATAAAAAGCGGTAGCCGATGCTAATTGGAGTGAAAAAAGAGAAGGAACTGGCAGAACAGATCGCCCAGCAACAGGCGGCAGGCCTGAGTTACTGGGCCATCGTGAAGCGGCAGTTCGGGAAGAACCGCCCGGCGATCTGGTCCCTGCGCTTGCTCTATGTGCTGGCCTTCATCGCGCTGGCCGCTGACTTTATTGCCAATGAGAAGCCCCTGTACTGTGAACTGGAAGGAGAAACCTATTTTCCGGTCCTGCGCGACTATGCCGTAAGCCTGGGGCTGGCCCAATGGGAAGCCCGTTTTTTTCAGCAGGGCTGGCGTGAGCAGGATTACGAACGCGTCATTTGGGCGCCCATCCCCTATTCCGCTACTACCATCGACCGAAAGAACAACGACTACGTAGCTCCGGGGGAAGAGCAGGACATCCCTTCTCCGCGCTTCCGGCACTGGCTGGGCACCGACCAGCTGGGCCGGGATGTCGCTGCCGGGATGATCTCCGGAACGCGCATCGCCATGCTGGTGGGAGTGGTTTCCATGTCTATCGCCGCCGTTATCGGGATCTTCCTCGGGGCGGTTGCCGGGTATTTCGGCGACGACCGCTTCCAGATATCCCGCGGCCGGAAAAATCACATGGTCGAATATTTTATGATCATT
>CAYVVK010000480.1:3443-5493 GCA_964454855.1 uncultured Phaeodactylibacter sp.
ATCCCGCGGCCGGCTTATCCTCAACCTCCTCGGCATCATTATCGCCATCTTCTATGCTTTTACTGCCCGTTCCTATGCTTTTGCAGAGGGCAGTTTTGCCGTAGAGCTGTTGAAAAGCATGGGTATCTTCTTCCTGATCATCGGCCTGGCCAACCTCCTGGCCACGGGCCTGAAACGCCTTCCCTACCTGGGGAGAAAACTCACTCTGCCTCTGGACATCATTGTGATGCGCATGATCGAGGTCACCAGTTCCATTCCGGGCCTGTTGCTGGTGCTAAGCATCGTAGCCGTCATCGAGAACCAGTCGATCCTGTACGTCATGGCCATTATCGGCCTGATCCGCTGGACGAGCATCGCACGTTTTATCCGGGCGGAGCTGTTGCGCATCCGCAGCCTGGAGTATATCGAGGCGGCGGAAGCCCTGGGTTTCAGCGAGTGGCGCATCATCTTCCGGCACGCCATTCCCAATGCGCTGACACCGGTGCTCATCACGATAGCCTTCGGCATTGCCAGCGCCATCCTGCTGGAGGCCTTCCTTTCCTTCCTCGGCGTAGGCGTCCCCCCCGAGCAGGTGACCTGGGGGTCTTTGCTGAAACTGGCCCGCTCTCAGGTTTCCGCCTGGTGGCTGGCCATATTTCCGGGCTTCGCCATATTCATAACCGTCACCGTTTTCAACCTCCTGGGAGAAGGGCTTGCCGATGCGCTGGATCCTCGGCTTAAGCAGTGGGCAGTGGGCAGTGGGCAGTACTAAGTACCCGGATACAAACAATTTAACCCTGTGTGAAACGAGGTTCCCTGCCGGGACAATGTAGCAATGTAGCAATTTAACAATGTAACAATCTCCCCGAACGCCTGAAAATAAAGCGTTTCGAGCTCTGCTACCGAAGCAGTATGAGCAAACTAAACCCGCCCACCTTAATTCTTTCTTTTCCGGCGCTTCTTTTTTTTCTTGTGGAAATCTTTTGGAAAGAGCCGGGTATAACCTCCTCCGGTAGGCAATTCTCCTTTTCGGTTGGGTTTGACGTGGGCGGCCTCGTTGGCCGGGCAGCCGACTTTGGGGCTGCAGGAGGAGCCGCCGAGCCCAATAAGGAATAATGCCGTACAAAATGCGGTGCTTATCCAGAGGCTTCGCATGTTTACAAAATTTACTTTGGTCATTGTGCAAAATTTGAATACGTAAATGTATTCATATCCCGTGGGAAATCAAAACACTCAAAACCCTTGAAAATTCTGGCGTTCCGGGCTTTTTTTGAATGGAAAAACTTGGTTTTAATGAACATACCCCATAAATTTGCGGCACATTTAACTAATTAAAACCTTTAGAAATGAATAAGGGAGATCTTATTAACAAAATTGCCGAGAACGCCAACCTTTCAAAAGCTCAGGCTACTGATGCACTGAACGCCGTATTGGATGGCATTACGGAAGCATTGAAAGAAGGTGACAAAGTGACCCTAATCGGCTTTGGCACCATTTCCGTAAACCGCCGTGAAGCGCGTACTGGCAGAAACCCACAAACCGGTGAATCCATCAAGATTGCAGCTAAGAACGTGGTGAAGTTCAAGCCCGGTAAAGAACTTTCCGATGCTGTTAACTAAACAGCAGATATAAAACGGTTAAAAACCAAAAAAAGAATTAAGGGCGATCTGAAGCATCAGGTTGCCCTTTTTCTTCGAGCCGGCCTTCTCCCCCCGTATTTTAATAATCCTTCAAAGCATATCAAACCATGAAATTCGGCACTAAAGTCATCCATGCAGGTATAGAACCCGACCCCACTACCGGCTCCGTCATGACGCCCATTTTCCAGACTTCCACCTACGCCCAGAGCGCTCCGGGGAAACACCAGGGCTACGAATACGCCCGTACCCAGAACCCTACCCGCTCCGCCCTGGAGAAAAACCTCGCCGCGCTCGAAGAGGGCAGGTTCGGCATCTGTTTCGCCTCCGGAATGGCCGCAATGGATACGGTGATGAAACTCTTAAAGCCCGGTGACGAGATCATTTCCACCAACGACCTCTACGGCGGCTCCTACCGCCTGATGACCAAGGTA
>CAYVVK010000481.1:0-5452 GCA_964454855.1 uncultured Phaeodactylibacter sp.
TCGGAGGAGCTCTCTTCGGCGATGGTTTCTTCGCTGCGGGTGGGGGCCGCGAAACTACCGCCGTTTTCAAAGACCGCCTCGAAGCTGTCTCCTGTAATTACCTTTTCTTTCTGGCAGGCAATGGCCAGCATCACTATTAGTGCCGCTAATAGGGTCTTTTTCATGGTCAATAATTTTAGATGTTAAGATTGAGGAGGCAGCGCCGCTTCCGATGGTTCAAAAGTGCGGGAAAGGGCGGAAAGCCCCAAAAAATGAGAGTGGACAAAGAGTGGACAGGGGGATTTCGTTGATTTTTCCCGCCTGGCCGAAGCCTTCTTCGACAACCGTAGCCTCGGCGAAGGCTGCAGCGTAGGCGGGGGATTGGTTGATTCGGGCACTATTTTACCAACAATTTGTGGAAAACTCGGCAAGCATTTGTTTCCCCATCCGAACCGAAAGCAGTAACTTCGATCTTGTATTTTAGGCTCTTCTTGCAAAACGGAATTCCAATCAAACATTCAGACATTCAACAACTCAGACATTACCTCAAGATGCCAGAATTCGTACATCTTCACTGCCATACGCAATACTCTCTACTGGACGGCGCCACCGAGATCGGCGCTATGATGGACAAGGCGGCCCGCGACGGGCAGAAAGGCGTGGCGCTGACCGACCACGGCAATATGTTCGGCGCTTTCAAATTCGTGGCCGAGGCCGAAAAGCGCAACCTCAAGCCCATCGTCGGCTGTGAATTCTACCTGGTGGAAGACCGCCATAAGCAGGCTTTTTCCCGTGCGGCGGGAGAGAAAGATGTGCGTTACCATCAGTTGCTGCTGGCCAAAAACCAGAAGGGCTACGAAAATCTGTCGAAGCTCTGTTCCCTGGGTTTCATCGAAGGTTTATACGGCAAGTTTCCCCGGATCGATAAGGAGCTGATCGAGAAATACCACGAGGGATTGATCGCTACGAGTTGCTGCATAGGCGCTGAAATACCGCAGGCCATCCTGCACGGGCGGCTGGAGGAAGCGGAAGAGAAATTGCGCTGGTGGATCGACTTGCTGGGCGAAGATTTTTATATTGAACTACAGCGCCATCGCGGTTTGGAAAATATCGACGGCCTGGGCGTCAGTCAGGAAGACGTCAACCAGAAACTGCTCGAATTTGCCCGCAAGTACAACGTCAAGGTGATCTGCACCAACGACTCCCATTACCTGGAAGAAGAAGATTACCTGCCTCATGATATCCTGCTTTGTATTAACACCAATAGCCTGGTGGAAGAGGAAAAACGCTTCAAATTCCCCAGCTCCGACTTCTATTTCAAAACGCAGCAGGAAATGGGCAAGCTCTTCCACGATGTGCCTGAGTCGCTGGATTATACCATGGAGATCTATGATAAGGTGGACAAGCTGAAACTGGCGCGCGATATCCTGCTGCCGGCCTTTCCCATGCCGGAGGGCTTTAAAAACCAGGACGAATATCTGCGCCACCTTACCTACGAAGGCGCCAAACGCCGCTACGGAACCATCACCCCGGAGATCAGGGAACGGCTGGACTTTGAACTGTCGGTCATCGAAAATTCCGGCTATCCGGGTTACTTTCTCATCGTGCAGGACTTCACCACCACTGCCCGGCAGATGGGGGTGTCGGTAGGGCCGGGCCGGGGTTCGGCAGCGGGCTCGGCAGTGGCCTACTGCATCGGCATTACCAACGTGGACCCCATCAAATACGACCTGCTGTTCGAGCGCTTCCTCAACCCGGAACGGGTCTCCATGCCGGATATCGACATCGATTTTGATGATGTCGGCCGCCAGAAAGTGATAGACTACGTGATCGACAAATACGGGCAAAACCAGGTGGCTCAGATCGTTACCTATGGCACTATGGCCGCCAAAATGTCTCTTCGCGATGTGGGCCGGGTATTGAACGTGCCTCTGCCGGAGGTAGACCGAGTGGCGAAAACCTTTCCGGCTCACCTCAAAGCCTCCCTGCGCAATGTACTGGCGCCGGGCGATGTGGACTCCAAGCTCAAGGACGCCCTCAATTCCGAAGAACTCGAAAAGGCCTACCAGTTCCGTCAGCTGGCGGAAGGCTCCGATGAGATCGGCGAGATGATCCGCACGGCGCAGAAACTGGAGGGTTCGGTGCGCAATACGGGTATCCACGCCTGCGGGGTGGTGATCACCCCCGATGAGATCACCAAATACGTGCCGGTCAAGGCGGACAAGGAAACGGGTATGCTCGTTTCTCAGTTCGACAACAGCGTGGCGGAAGCCGCCGGCCTGCTCAAAATGGACTTCCTCGGCCTGAAAACGCTCACCATCATCAAGGATGCGGTGCGCATGGTGGAGGAAAACCACGGCATCAAGCTGGATCCCGACGAGGTACCCCTTGATGACCCGAAGACCTATGAGCTCTTCCAGCGCGGCGAGACCATCGGCATCTTCCAGTACGAATCCCACGGGATGCAGAAATACATGAAGGAACTCAAGCCCACGGAGTTCGAGGACCTCATCGCCATGAACGCCCTGTACCGCCCGGGCCCTCTGGAATACATCCCGGAGTTTATCGACCGTAAGCATGGCCGGAAGCCGGTGACTTATGACCTGGAGGCGATGAAAGAGTATCTCCATGAAACATATGGTATCTGTGTCACCGGAGATACAAAAGTGTACGATGCCGACTCAGGGAAAACAGTGCGGATAGACCAGTTGGAAAACCAGGTGGGAAGTTTCTATGTGCAGGGAGTCGACGAGCAGCTCAACACCCAGCGCGCCAAGATATCTTATTGGGTTTGTAATGGTAAAAAGCCGGTGGTGGAAGTTAAATTGCGAAACGGCTCGCGCATCAAAATGACGGCAGATCATAAAGTGCTTACCGAAGAAGGCTGGCGGGCTATTGGAGAACTCAGGGAAGGGGATTTTATTGCCACGCCGCGCAAATTAGAAGTGGCTCAGGAGAAAAAAGGCGACCGTGATCAACTCAGAGTGCTGGCTTACCTGATCGCCGATGGTGCGCTTTCCAGCAAAGGGCCAACTGCCGAGTTCGTTTCTAAAGGCCCCGCTTTGGTAGAAGCCTATACAGAAAGCCTTGCGGCCTTTCCGGATCTCAACGCATCTACTCTGCAGCAGGTGCGTGAAGTGACGCGGGTAATGGTTTCCGGAGTCAATAAAACGCACTATCATCAAGCCAACAGCCTGGTTTCCTATCTGAGGAAGTGGAAACTGAAAACAAATTCAGATGGTTGCCGTTCGCATGAGAAATTCATTCCGGATTTTGTCTTTGGCCTGGAGGAGGAAGATATTGCTTTCTTCCTGGCCGCGCTATGGGATTGTGATGGATATATTGGGGAGCGCCTGTGCCACTTTAAAACGATATCTCCTCACCTCGCGGAGGGCGTTCGTTCATTGTTGCTAAGGCTAGGCATTTATTCTACAACTTACGAATCTAATTATGATAGTGAGCGCCATGGTAGAACCATGACGGCCTATCAGGTAACGACCTATGAACTTGATGCTTTCAGAGGCCTCATTGCTCCTTATCTGGTAGCTAAGTCGATGAAGGAAAACGGCTCAGGAGCCATTGGTTACCGCGATTCCGTAGATCGTAAGCTTTTTATCAAGGAACTGAACAGTGTTTGGAAAGGTTCTGCCCGCGGCCTGATGGCTGAGTTTGGTTTTGACCGGCAACATTTACTCCCAAGGCGCCTGAAGAAGCACGGTAGAATTGCACAAGAGGCTGTCGCCTCCCTTCTTGAAGAATTGCCCCTTCCCGAAACAAGCCGCCGCTCTAGAGTCCGCTGGGAAGAGATCGTCTCCATAAAGCCAGCGGGGGAAGAGCTGGTCTACGACATAACCGTCGAAGACATCCATAACTTCGTTGCGAACAACATAATCGTCCACAACTGCGTCTACCAGGAGCAGGTAATGCTCCTCTCCCAAAAACTAGCCGGCTTCACCAAGGGCCAGGCCGACATGCTCCGCAAGGGCATGGGTAAGAAAAAGAAGGACATCATCGATATGCTCCACCCCAAATTCCTGGAGGGAGGAGCAGAGCGCGGCCACAATAAAGAAAAGCTGGATAAGATATGGAAAGACTGGGAGGCTTTCGCTTCTTACGCTTTCAATAAGTCGCACTCCACCTGCTACGCCTTCGTGGCCTTTCAGACGGCCTACCTCAAGGCCCACTATCCGGCTGAGTTCATGGCCAGTGTGCTGACGCACAACAAGAACGACATTTCCAAGATCACCTTCTTCCTGCAGGAGTGCAAGCGCATGGGGCTGAAGGTGCTCGGGCCGAGTGTGAATGAATCCGCTTCCGACTTTTCCGTCAACAAAGACGGGCACGTCCGCTTCGGCCTGTCTGCGCTGAAAGGAGTAGGAGAGGGGCCGGTGGAGGCCATCCTCGAGGAACGGGAGGCCAACGGCCCCTTTGAAAGCCTGTTTGATATGATGCGCCGCCTCAGCCTGCGCTCCGTGAACAAAAAGGTGCTGGAAAGCCTGGCCCTGGGCGGGGGCTTCGATTGCTTCGAAGGCACTACCCGCTCTCAGTACTTCGCTCCTTCCGATAAGTTCGATTCGCTGCTGGAACACGCCCTGCGGTACGGCAATGCTTATCAGGCGCAAAAAGCGCAGGCGGCCAATTCCCTGTTCGGCGATTCGGACGAGGTGCTGATCCCCGAGCCGGAGATGCCGGAATGCCAGCCCTGGCCCCTGATCGAAAAGCTCACCAATGAAAAGAAAGTGACGGGTATCTTCATCAGTGGCCACCCACTGGATGATTACAAGCTGGAGGTGGATAGCTTCACCACCTGCTCGCTCAATGAGATGGACGATTACCAGAACCGGCCCTCGGTCAACATCGCCGGCCTGGTTACCGTGGCGCGCCACATGGTCAGCCGGAACGGCAACGGCTGGGGCATTTTCGAACTCAGCGACTACAACGGCAGCTACGAGTTCAAACTCTTTGGCGAGGACTACCAGAAGTTCAAGCACCTCTTTGAAGAAGGGAAGGCCCTCTTCGTCAGCGGCGGCTGGCAGAGAAGCTGGCGGGGCGATGGCCAGGAGTTCAAGGTCAAGGAAGTGCGCCTGCTGGAAGGCCTGGCCGAAGATATGGCGGAGTCCATCACCATCAAACTTCCGGTGGATGGCCTGACCATGGACTTCATCGACCGTTTCGACCAACTCTGCCAGGAACATAAAGGCCCGCACCGCCTGCGCATGCTGCTGCTCGACAAGTCCAAGCGCCTGCGCCTCGCCATGGCGGCCAAAGAACGGCGGGTGAACGCCACCAATGGCTTCATCGTGGAGCTGGAGAAGCTGGGATTGGAGTATAAGGTTAAATAACTTGCCGTCCTCCGGCCGTGTTTTTGTCGGCTTGCAATTATAACTAACGTCAGTTCGGGATCAACCCCTTTGAATGTCAACAACTTGTAGCTCTCTGGAGCTATTCGCCGCTCGCTATTTGCCATTCGCTG
>CAYVVK010000482.1:0-5451 GCA_964454855.1 uncultured Phaeodactylibacter sp.
CGCCGCTACGAGACCCCCCCGCCCCGCGCCCGGCAGTACGAGCGCCCCAAACCCAAACCGCCGCGCAGCAACCCATATAAGGCCAGCGGCATCAAAAAATACAAGGATTACGATTACGACGGCGCCATCAAGGATTTTAACAAGGCCCTGGACGTGGACCCCAAGGATGTGGCCACTCATTTTAACCTGGCCTGTGCTTATTCGCTGAACGAGAAGCCTGACAAATCTTTCTACCATCTCGACCGTGCCGTTCACTACGGCTTCAATGACTTTCAGCGTATCCGGGAACACGATGCGCTGGCCTACCTGCGTATTCAGCCGGAGTTTGAAGCATTTGAAAAGAACGGTTTCCGCCTGCAACAACAGGTAGAGGCCGAAAGCCCGGAAAAAACGCAGCAGGAAATAGCCGGCGCCGGCGAGCCACTGGAAGAAGGACAGCCCGACCTCCTCGAACAGCTGAAAAGGCTGGGAGAATTGAGGGAGAAAGGCCTGCTGACCGAAGAAGAGTTTGTCATGCAGAAGAAAAAATTGCTGGACTGATGCAATTACCCGCTACTTTGTTGTAAATTATACTTTTATTTAACACTGAATGACTCAACAGCTCACGGCTTACTTACGTTTTAATGATGATCAGAATACAAATGCGATGGTTGCCAAAAACTTAATATCCGATACTATTGTTCCACTTCGTACCTCCGATACCGGTGAAGAAGCCCTCAGCATGATGGATGACTTCTACGTCCGCCACCTGCCTATCGTCAACAATAAGCAATTGCTGGGCCTGATCTCTGAAGAGGATATTCTGAACTACGACGCTCAGGAAGCCGTGGGCTCCTACAGCCTGTCTCTGGTGCGCCCCTATGCCAATGTTACGGACCATATCTATGAATTGCTCCGGCTTCTGGCAGAGTACCACCTCACCGTGATCCCCGTAGTAGACAATGAGGAGAATTACATCGGCCTGGTCACTTTGGAGGACCTGCTGCAATTCTTTGCCCGGACCGCCTCCTTCTCCGAGCCGGGCAGCATACTCGTCCTGGAGATCAATAAGCGGGATTACTCCCTGTCGGAAATCGCCCGGATCGTGGAGTCGGAAAACGCCGCAGTGCTCAGCTCTTTTGTCACGACCAGCCTGGACAGCACCCGCATCGACGTAACCATTAAGATCAACCTGCAGAATATTCAGTCGATCATCGCTACTTTCGACCGCTTCGATTATGAGATCAAAGCTACCTTCAATGAAGCCGATTATGTAGGTTCTCTGCAGGAACGTTATGACGCCCTGATGAGCTATCTCAACGTCTGAATTTCCCGCGTTTTTTCTGTAAATCGGCCTGCAGCCCCGGCTCATAGTGGTGGCCATGTGACATTTATCCCTTTGCCTTATCTTTTTCTGCCTGCCTTGTTTTTTGCTTTTCGCAAAAAATATTACCTTGTTGTGCACGCTTTCGGTTAAAAATGGCGGGCTGTCAGTAGCCCTCCAGCGAAAAAAAACGGACTAATAACAACTCATCTTCTCATTCAGGCCACCTAAAACCCGGCTTCTTCAGTACAGAACGGGAAAGCATACCAACAAAAGATTTTCATCATCAGATAAGAGGGAAAGTATATCATGCGGGCACTATTTTTTATTGCTGTTATTCTCGTTTCATCCAGCCTGTATGCACAGCCGGATTTTGCCGTCATTGACAGCATAAGTGTGTTGGGTAATAAGAAGACGCGCAAAGCCATCGTATTGCGGGAAATGATGGTACACCCGGGAGACACCATCATGGTGGAAGCCCTGCCCGGCCTGTTGGAGCGTAGTGAACAGCTGATCATGAACACGGGCCTGTTCAACAGTGCCCATATCGTCTATAAAAACTGGGAAGGGGCTACCAACAGAGTACACCTGCAGGTAGCGGTGGAAGAGGCCTGGTACATCTATCCGGTTCCGCTCTTCGAGCTTGCCGACCGCAATTTTAACGTCTGGTGGGTGGAACAGGGGCGCTCCCTCAACCGGATCAACTTCGGCGGAGAATTTGCACACCTCAACATCTCCGGACGGAAGGACAAACTGAAGTTGGCCGTCAAATACGGTTACACCCGGAAATATTCCCTCAGCTATAGCCTGCCTTATATCAACAAGGCGCAAACGGTCGGGCTTTCTGCTGACGTGACCTACCTCCGCAACCGGGAGATCAACTACGCCACCGTCGACAATAAACAGGAGTTTTACCGCGATGGCGAAAACTTCCTCTATGAACGGTTTCGCACCCACCTGGGCCTCGGGTACCGGCCCGGATTGAATGCTTTTCACGACCTGGCCCTGGGCTACCGGCAAAACCGCATCGGGCAGGACGTCGTCTCCGAACTCAATCCCGATTTTTTTCTCGACGGGCGCACCTTCCAGCGCTTCTTCATGATGTCTTACCAGTTTACCTTCGACCGCCGCGACGTTCGCCCCTACCCCTGGAAGGGAGCCTTGTTTTATGTTTCTCTGGAGAAAGATGGCCTGGGCATTTTCGAAGACCGCAATGCCCTGACCATGCAGGCCGGATACAATCGCTATTTTCCCATGGGAAGCCGCTGGAGCTTCGGCGCGGAGGCCAGCGGCAAGCTATCGCTGATTCGCGAAGAACAACCTTATAATGACAACCGGGCGCTCGGCTTCGGAAACAATTCCATGCATGGATATGAATTCTACATTGTCGACGGCATGGATATGGCGCTCCTGAAAACCAGCCTCCGCTTCCGGCTTTGGGAAACCGGCATAGATTTCGGGAAGCTCATTCCCATCTCCGCTTTTCGCAGCATGCCCGTCCGCTTTCACCTGTCTCTCAACAATGATGTGGGCTACGCCAATGACCCCTTCACCGGAAAACACAACTTCCTTGACAACCGCATGCTCTGGGGCGGCGGCCTGGGCCTGGATATCGTGCTTTACTACGATAAAGTCATACAAATCGAATACAGCTTCAATGATTTAATGGAAAATGGCTTATTTTTACACCTCAACATGAACATTTAGCAAGCCTCAACCCTCTTCCGAGCCATTATTATGCAGGTAGTCATCTACAGCAAAGTCCTCAAGGAAAAAGATATACCGCACATTCAAAAACTCTTTGATGCGCTCCATGAGGAAGGCATCAATGCATATGTATATGCCCCTTATCTTCAACAGATCAGGAATAGCACGATCAAGCTCAAGCGGGACGTGGGCGTCTTTGAAGGTTATCTGGATTTCAGCGTCAAGAAATTCGACTTTTTCATCACCCTCGGAGGCGACGGCACCATCCTGGGAGCCACCACCCACATCCGGGACAGCAACGTGCCCATCGTGGGTATCAACCTGGGCCGCCTTGGCTTTCTGGCCTCCATCGAAAAAAAGCGCATTAAAGAAGCTGTCAGCTTACTGAAACGAGGCATGTATACCATCTACGAACGGCGCATGCTTTATCTGGAGTCCAACCTGCCTGTTTTCGGAGATATCCGCTTTGCCCTCAACGATTGTACTCTGCTCAAGCGCGACACCTCCTCCATGATCACCATCCATACCTTCATCAACGGCGGCTACCTGAATTCTTACTGGGCAGACGGCATCATCGTGGCGACCCCCACCGGGTCCACCGGCTATTCCCTGAGCTGCGGCGGGCCCATTATTTTCCCCAATTCCGGAAATTTTGTCATCACCCCGGTAGCTCCTCACAACCTGAACGTTCGCCCTATAGTCATTTCTGATGATTCCGTGATCTCCTTCGAGATCGAAGGGCGGGCGGAGAATTTCCTGTGCACCCTTGACTCCCGCTTCGAGACCATCACTGCCGCCCACCAGCTGGCGGTGCGCAAGAACGATTTCAATATCCGGCTGATGCAATTGCACGACGTCGGCTTCATGGAAACCATCCGGACTAAGCTGACCTGGGGCATCGATGCCCGAAACCATTAAACATGTACGCGAAAATCGAATTTATGGGCAGGCGCTATCAGGCCAACCTGGCCGCCCCTCTGGATATCTCCATTCCGCTGCGCGAAGGCCTGGAGAACGTCAACTGTTTCTATGCGCCGCCCATGGAAACCAGCCCGGTAGTGGCCGGCAGTTTTATCGGTTCCACGGAAAGAGGTGGGCCCCTCAATTTTCTGAACGTCAAGTTCAACCCCCACGGCAACGGCACCCATACGGAATGCGTGGGCCATATCGCCAGGGAGAAGTATACCATCAACGAATGCCTGGAGCGCTTCCATTTCGTAGCCTGCCTGCTGAGCACATACCCTTACCGTATGGATAATGGCGACCGCGTCATCATGCGGGCCCAGCTGGAAGAGGCTCTGGAAGGATGGCCCCCTGCGGAGGCACTGGTAATCCGCACCCTACCCAATGATGAGCTCAAGCTGCAGGCCAACTATTCCGGCGCCAACCCGCCCTACCTGCACCACGAGGCCATCCACTTCCTGCTCAGCCGGGGCGTCCGGCACCTGCTTGTCGACCTACCCTCAGTCGACCGGGAAGAGGACGAAGGGCGCCTGCTCGCCCATCATGCTTTCTGGCAATATCCTGATAGGCCGCGGACAGATTCTACCATAACAGAGCTGATTTATGTAAACAATTCTATCAAAGATGGATTATATTTGTTAAACATCCAGATCGCAAGTTTTGAGATCGATGTAAGCCCGAGTAAGCCTGTACTTTATCAACTAAAACCAGATTGAACAGCCCGATGGCCTATTTCCAGTCGACATACCATTCCAAAATATACCGCGACTTCAAGGAGATTGACGGCGCCAATTACCGCCGTATTATCCGTTTTTACGAAGAGCGCGAGGATGCCATCAGGCAACTGGATTTCAATGAGAACTTCGAGCTGCTCGTCGCCTACGTCAACGCCCTCTTCGAAGTGGGGTCCTACCAGAGACACCTTCTGATGGTGGATCTCATCATCGAAATGGCCATCGTGCAGAACATTCGGCAATACCGGGGCGAGGATGTCTACCACAAGATGCTTTTCCGTAAGGCGGCCTCGCTCTACAACCTGATGGAGTACAACAAAGCAGATTACATCCTGCGGGAGCTTATTAAAATGGACCCTTATGATGAGGATAGCATCATGTTCCTGAAAAAATGCCTGCGTAAAAAGGAGCCAGGCTTTCTGAACAAGGCCAAAGCAGCCAGTATTTTTCTCTTTCTGATGGCTGCCTTTGTCATCAGCATAGAGGTACTCTTTGTGCGCCCATTCTACAAAATGCATGTCGCTCCCGTTGAAGCTTCCCGCAACGCCATTTTCCTGCTGGGTTGTATTTTTCTTCTGGGGGGCAACCTTTTTCATCGCTTCCGCGTATACCGGGAAGTCAATCAGTTTGTAGAGCACATACGAAGAAGGAAATCCGGGTATAGATAGGCGCCTTTCTATCTTGCCCTATTTAAAAGAGGAGGCGATTTTTGTTACTCCTTCCCGATGGCCTGTTTTCGCAGCA
>CAYVVK010000483.1:0-5410 GCA_964454855.1 uncultured Phaeodactylibacter sp.
CGGAATACCGGTGGATGATCTGCCGGAGTATTTCTTCATTAGTCTTACGCGCCTCCTGTTCACTGCGGTCCAGCGATTGGCCGATCAGCTTTTGGCGGATCTTCCGCCAGAACTGGCGCTCGTTGGGGGGGTCAACTTTCCAGGGTTCCTCTTTCATCCGGATGCGCTCCAGGTAGATGGTCTTGGAGATGATATCAGTAAGCTGAGCGGGCGGGTTTCTCATAAAGCGCTGTAGCGTAAACTCATCGATCTCCCGGATAAAGCTGCGGCGGTCTTCGCTCAGCCTGTAAATGGGCCAGTCCTCGATATCCGGAAAAACGTGATCGTAGGTTTGCGGCTGTTCCTCTTTCATGGCTATAGTGCTTTGTAAAACTGTTCGTTGACCTCTTCAATGAAGTGAAGGATCTCCTCCTTACCTTCCTGCTTCGTGGCTGAAGTGACAAATTGCCGCGGCAGTTCATTCCAGTATTTCAGCAGTTCTTTTTGAATGGCCTGAATATTGGCTTCCAGTTCTTCGGGCTTCATGCGGTCGGCTTTTGTGTAGGCGATCACAAAGGGGATGCGGGCATCGCCCAGCCAGTTGATGAATTCCATGTCCAGTTGCTGAGGCGGGATATTGGCATCGATAAGGACGAAGGCACACTGCAGGAAAAAGCGTTTCTGCAGATAGCCCCGTATCATGGACGACCATTCTTTGCGTTTGCGTTTCGAAATGCGGGCGTAGCCGTAGCCGGGCAGGTCGACAAGGTACCAATTGCCATTCACCAGGAAATAGTTGATCAATTGGGTCTTGCCGGGGGTTCGGGAAGTATGGGCAATATTCTTCCTGCCCGTCAGCATATTGATCAGTGAAGACTTGCCGACGTTAGACCGTCCGATGAAGGCATACTCGGGTTTCTCATCCCGGGGGCACTGCGATTCCGAAGGGTAACTGCCGGCAAATGCGGCCTGTTTGACTTCCATATTGACATATTGGTGGTATAACAGGCAATAATACCGCTTTCAACTTGAATTTGGTGGATATGATAAATAATACTCGCATATTTGTAGGGATACAAAACCAAAAAACTTTTAAAAAAAATGAAAAAAGCGCTCCTGCTTATTATGCTTGCCGCCGCTTGCCTGCCGGCAGAGGCCCAGCTTAAACTGGGGCTGCGCATGGGGGTGAGCACCTTTGACCTTCCAAATGAGGAACAGGAAATTTCCGGCGCCGGCGCTCAGGGCATCCTGCGCCTGTCTCCGGAGGAAGCCCGCTACGGCATCCACGGCGGCCTGATCGTTCAGGCGCAGATCGGCGGGTTCCTGCTCCAGCCGGAAGTGCTGTTCAATTCCAACCGTGTGGATTTCCGGGTGGTGGAACTGCAGAGCAGCGGCTTTGTCACCACCATCGTCACGGAAAAATACCAGAATGTAGATATCCCTCTTTTGCTCGGCGCCCGGCTGGGGCCCCTGCATGTACAAGCCGGCCCGGTAGCCCATATTTTTGTGAATAGCAGCTCCGGCCTGTTCGATTTCCCCTCCTACGAACAGCGTTTCGAAGAAGCTACCTTCGGCTGGGTGGCCGGCCTTGGCCTCGACCTGTGGAACCTCATGCTGGATGTGCGTTACGAAGGCAATTTCTCCAAATTCGGAGAGCACATCACCTTCAACGGGCAGCAGTACGCCTTCAGCAAAAGCCCTTCCCGCATTTTACTCTCCGTAGGCATCCTGTTTGGAAAGCGGTGAAAAAATAATTGCCCTATACAACCGCCCGGCCGCCTGCTGCCTCTTTAATGCAATAATTGCATACGGAATCCGGGCTCAATGGTCGACGCTACAATTAGAATGACGGAAGATGAACTGATCGAAGGCTGCCTCGCCGATAGCCGGCGGGCACAGAAAGAACTATACGCCCGGTATAGCCAGGCGATGTATACCATTGCATACCGGATCACTAATGACTTCAGCCTGGCCAATGACGTATTGCAGGAGGCCTTTATCAAAGTATTTCGCGCACTGCCCAACTTCCGCCGGGAGTCTACCCTCGGCGCCTGGATCAAGACCATAGTCGTGCGCACCGCCCTTAGCAAGCTTAAGCGGCGGCCTCATTTCGAACCGCTCGAAAACCACGCGGTGGAAGAACCCATAGACTGGGGGCACCGCATGGATGCCGATTATCTGGAAAAGGCCATTGAGGAGTTGCCGGAAGGCTACCGCATGGTATTCGTTCTGATCGAAGTGGAAGGCTACTCCCACAAAGAAGTGGCCGAGCTGATGGGCATTTCGGTAGGTACGTCCAAATCACAACTTTTTTACGCCAAGAAACGGCTCAGGCAAAGTATCCGAAAATTATTGGGTGATGAATCACAATGAGCGAAACCATAGCACCCTTAAAGAAGCCTTGCAGAAGCTTCCGCAGTACGCCCCTCCCCCTTCAGTATGGGAAGAGGTGGGACAGGCCCTGGATAAGGAAAGGCCGCTGCGCCAGGCCATCCGCCAGCTGCCGGCTTATTCGCCTCCTCCTTCGGTATGGGAAACCATAGAAGAAAGCCTGGAAAAAAAACAGCCTCAACGTACATGGCTTGTTCCAATCCGGGCCTGGGCGGCAGCCGCCAGCGTGGCCCTGCTCCTCGGTGCTTTCTTCCTCTGGCCGGATGGCGATCCGGCCCTGAAGATAGAATACGCCTATGAGCAAACAGCTGAACACACCGGCCTGCTGAATAACGACTGGGATGAAGACGAAGCTCTGATCAGAACTGTAAGCCGGGAATTCTCGCAAGATCCCGTTACCCGCCGCCATCCGGAGTACCATAGCATGCTGGAAGAATGGGAAGAACTGGGAGATGCCCGCACCGAAATAAAAGATATGATCGAGCTGTATGGCAAAGACGCCCGCCTCATCCGCCAACTGGTCAAGGTGGAGCAGGAACGCTCGGACATGATACAGAAAATGGCGGCAGAACTGTTAAGCTCAATTTGATCACCAACTTAAGCCGCCCTCAGAAACTGCTGCGAATTATCGCGCACCATATCATCAAACCAGAAACGCCCGGACGGACGACCTCCGCTGGGCGCTTCACGAACTGTTCACAATTACCGGAAAATGAAACCATCAGTTTTCCTATTGCTGGCTCTTTTCTTTCCTGCTGCCCTGCCGCTGCTGAACGCTCAGGTAACCGACCTGCACGTCATCACCAAACGGCTGGAAAAAACCTTTTCCTACCAGAAGGGGTACGAAGTTAACATCGAAGGCGAAAAGGCCGATATCGTCGTGGAAACCTGGGAAAAACCGGAGATCTCTATCCGCCTCGAACTCATCGCCAAACACCCGGATAAAGCCACTGCCGAAACCGACGTGGAAAAGATCCGCTACCTGGCCGAAAGGGTGAAGAACAAGATCTACCTGCGCAATTACATCTCCCTGAAAGAAGGGGAGGAAAAACCAAGATCGAACCTGCAGGCCCGGTATGTCATCATCGTACCGCAGGACTGCCCGGTCTATCTCAAGAACTACTTTGGGGTGGCCAGCGTCAGCAACCTCACCAACCGCTTCCGCTTCTATGGAGAGTTCAGCGAGATCGGAATGGAAAACGTACAGGGCATCGTAGACCTGCGCACCCGCTTCGGCGACGTCTTCGGCAAAGCCCTCGACGGCCAGGTCAGCATCTCCTCCCGCCGTTCCGACATTACCCTGGAGGACATCCGCGGGCGCTTCGACATCCAGTCGCAATATGGCATCGTGAGCATACTCTCCGTTACCGGCCTGCTCGACCTGAACATACGGGCCGAAAAAGGCGACGTGCGCCTCTACGACCCCAAACTCACCGAATACGCCTACGCCCTTACCGCCCAGCACGGCCAGGTCAACTTCCCCAGCGACCTGAACCTGGAAATGCTGGAGAATAAGGACGGCCTGAAAAGAATGAAGTTCAAGCCGCAGCAGGAATATTATCCCAGCATCACCATTTCGGTGACTTTTGGAGACCTGTACCTGGCGAAGGAGAAGCCGTCTGAGGTGCAGCGGCCGTGAGCTTGTTTGCTGTTCGCTGTTCGCAGTAAGCTGTTCGCAGGAGCAGTGTGTGGGAGTCAAGCCGCTGAAGGCCCCAGATCAAAGATCGCACATCAAGATTTTTACAATAAAAGCTGCACCAACTGAAAGCCTGCTTCAGCCTACAAAGTACACCACAATCACTAACATAAATGCTGTAGTATGAAGAAAATTATTACTCTGTCCCTTTTTTGCTCATTCTTTACTGCTCTGCTGGCGCAGCAGGATTCCGTCGAGTTGGAATACCGGCAGGAACGCGGCAGTTTGGACTCCATCTCTTTCGTCGAAGCGCATGATTATATTTTCATGCGGCAGGTGGAGACGAAAAGCCTGCTGAAAGTATCGCTGGTAGGCAATTTTCTGGAAGAAAGCCAGTACGGCGAACTCGGCCTCGGCAGCCTGCCCTTTATCGCTTTTGAAAGGAAGCTGAGCCCGGCCTTTTCCCTGAACAGCAGTTTTCATTTTAACGCCGCCCTCACCGTAGGAGATTACACTGATTTTCAGGTCAACAATATTGGCCTGAGCCTTGAACCCCGGCTCTATGTCAATATGCGGCGGCGCATTGCTGCTGGCGAAAGCACCAATAATCTATCCGGAAACTACTTCGGCCTGCAGATGGGCCTCATGCGGTACCGCACTTCGCCCGGCCAGGCCTGGCCTCAGGAATCCGGCTATTTCTCCTTTCTGAATTTCGGCATGCAGCGCCGCCTGCTGCGGCGTGGTTTTATCGACATACGCCTGGGGGTAGGCGCAGCTTGCCTGGAAGACATCGACATCTTCTTTAACCCGGAAACGGAGCGGCTGGCCCTGGCCCGGGAAAAAAAATGGCAGCCCGCCCTGCAACTGCAGGCTTCCCTGGGCCTGGCCTTCGGAGAAGGCCGCCCGGAAGACGGCCGCCTCTGCGACGCCCTGCTCTGTTACCGGGAAGAGAACCAGCTGTGGAAGATAGACCTCATCCGCCTGGCCCGGCGGGTGAGCGACGACAGTTATCTGGGTAATCTGGCGCTGGCCTACGAACGAAAGCTTGGCCAGTCCCCCTTTTCTCTCAACCTGGAAACCCTGGTAGAGTTTGAAACTTACGATTACACCCAGTTCCAGGGAAATAACTTCCGGTGGGAAGTGGCGCTGGAGCCGCGGTTTTACTACAACCTGCGCAAACGCATGGCACAGGGAAAATCCGCCGACAACCTGTCGGCCAACTACTTCACCCTGCGCCTGAGCAGCGGCAAGTTGTATAACCGCGGAGAACAGGCCGTACCGGAAATGGTTCTAGAAAACACCTTCCGCCAGTGGCTGATCGTCCCTTCCTGGGGCATACAGCGGCGAGTGTTCCGCCACGGCTACTTTGGCTATCAGGTTGGACTCGGCTTTGGCAGGGAGGCC
>CAYVVK010000484.1:0-2335 GCA_964454855.1 uncultured Phaeodactylibacter sp.
CCGGACCTGCTCATCTACCTGCGCGCCAGCATACCCACCCTCGTGGCCCATATACAGGACAGAGGGCGCGACTACGAAGGCAGTATGAGCCTGGACTACCTCAAACGCCTCAACCAACGCTACGAAAACTGGATCAATGGATACAAGGAGGGGCGCCTGCTCATCATCAATGCCGATGATGTGGACTTCAAAAAGAACCCCGAGGACCTGGGGAATGTCATCAACCAGGTGAGTGCGGAGCTGCACGGCTTGTTTTAAAAGGAGCCAGGCTTTGAATGCCCCCAACGGAGCATAATGCCGGTAGCCAGATATAGGATTTAGGATTTAGGATTTAGGCATTTACGATTTGCGATTTGCCGCCATGCCCATAGCCCCAGCGGGGCGTAACGTTGGTAGCCCAGCGGGGCGCAACGTCAATTTTCGCTTGTGTAAAAAATCTTAAAATTTTGAGGTCATGGCCTGGGGCCCTCCTCCACATTAGCGGTAGCCGGAGCTTCCTTTTCCATACCCAGCCACTCCTTTACGATCTCCGGGGTATATTTCTCCATATCCGCTCCGGTGCTGTAGGCGATGCCGCCGATCAAAACCACGTGGAAAAGAATGGTGAAAAATATGGCGGTGGCGCGGTGGGCGCTGGCTGCTTTTCGGGACTTTCGAAGGTAGGTATACATGGCCTAAGTGGTTTTGTTACAAGGAATAACGGGCCGCGGCGCCCGCTTATTTCCTACGTACCGTTAAGGAAATCAAAAAGTGGCGGCAGGCCGCATACAACCAAGGCGCAGGTGCTTTGTTCTATGGAAAACGATCCAACTGATGCTTACACTACAGGAGCTACGCGACGAACTGAAAGCCACCGATACCAAGCTTGTGGCCGTCTCCAAAACCCATTCCCCGGAGAAGATCATGGAATTCTACGAGCAGGGGCAGCGCGATTTCGGAGAGAACAGGGTGCAGGAAATGGTGGAAAAATACGAGCAACTGCCCAAAGACATCCGCTGGCACCTCATCGGCCACCTGCAGACCAACAAGGCCAAGTACGTCACTTCTTTTGTACACCTCATCCATTCCGCCGACAGCTACAAGGTGCTCAAAGAGATCAACAAGCGCGCACGGAACGACGAGCGGATCGTCGGCTGCCTGCTGCAGTTCAAGATCGCCGAAGAGGAGACCAAATACGGCTTCGAGCCGGAGGAAACGTATGAGATGCTGGAGTCAGAAAAATTTCAAAAATTAAAGAATATCCACATCCGAGGCGTCATGGGCATGGCCACTTTTACCGATGATGAAGCACAGGTGCGCCGCGAATTCAAACAACTGGCAAACATCTTCCACCACCTGAAAGATAAGTATTTCTCCGGCCAGGAGAGCTTCGAAAAGATCTCTATGGGCATGACGGATGACTACAAGATCGCTCTGGAGGAAGGCAGTACCATGGTGCGGATCGGAAGCCTGCTGTTTGGGGAGCGGGCGTATGGATAATGTGTTTGAATATTCTTTTTGGCGGGCACAGCCTCCAGGCCAGGAAAATCAGCCCGGAGGTTAAAGATGTCGAAATCAGTTTCTCTTTTCTACTCGCAATCATGTTCTCTAACTTCCATGCTGCAGCTGCATGGACCGTTGCACTCGAACGTAAGTAGGTGGACAGATTTAGTTTACTTATACTGCTGCGATAGCAGAGCCTGAAGCGCTATATTTTCAGGCGTTCCGGGCAGATTGTTACATTGTTGAATTGTTATACTGTTCTGTCCGCCTACTTAATAGTTCCGTTAGAAATTGTTCCCCCGGATTGGCAAGTACACTCACCGTCACAAGATATTGTATAGCACCTGTCCGGCGCTCTAAAAATAGAATGTTCTTTCACTAATATAACCCGGCTGCTTTTTCCGTCTTTAGCCAAAATATCAATAAGCATGGCTGTTTGGTTCTCTGTTTCCAGGAAATCATAATGGGTAATGTCAAATTCCACTTCATGATTGAATAGGTCTTCTACAGAAGGATTGATAATCTCACGCAGTGAAATTAAGGACTTTGCCATCAGCACCCCATTAGGGGATACAATTTTCTGATCGATAGTTTCCTGGGTTTCAAGTTTTTCATCATTGGCATTTTCAACTTTGGAACAGTTTGAAAATACCAGAGCGATAGCAAAGGCTGAGGTTAAAATAAAGAAATTGGGTTTCATGGTGTTAAAGTTTATCTGGCTTTGATCTTAAGCCAGGTATGGAAATTATCGTCGAGTTTGAATGCACCACAATGGTTATCTTACCTTAAAGATAAGATCAAAGTTTTTTAAAAAAAGTTTGCCTTGCCTGACATTGCTAACTTTTATTATTAT
>CAYVVK010000484.1:2345-5400 GCA_964454855.1 uncultured Phaeodactylibacter sp.
ATAGCACTTCCACGGGCAGCATCTCCTCCAGCTTACCCACCACCACATCCACCTCCTCTTTGGTATTGTGGTGAGAAAAGGAAAAGCGGATGGTCTTCCGGGGAGAGCCGGGATTCAGGGCGTCGATGACGTGGGAGCCCGCGTCGGCGCCGGAGCTGCAGGCGCTGCCGCCGGACACGCTGATGCCGGCAATGTCGAGGTTGAGCAACAGCAGCTCTGCTTTGTCGGAAGGAGGGAAAGCTACGCTGAGGAGTTTATAGTGCCCATCCTCCGGGTCGCCGTTAAATTCCAGCCCGTCGAAATGAGCCTCCAGCCGGGCTTTCATATAATCCCGTACTTCTTTAACCTTTTCTTTTCTTTCTTCCATATGCTCACTGGCCAGCTCCAGCGCCTTTGCCAGGCCCAGTATGCCGTAGATGTTTTCCGTGCCGCCCCGCATATTACGCTCCTGGGCGCCGCCGTCCACGAAGGGTTTGATCATGGCGTCGCCATTGATGTAAATAAAGCCTACGCCTTTGGGGCCATAGAACTTATGAGCGGAGCCGGAAAGGAAGTGAATGGGCGTTTTGGAAACATCTATGGGGTAATAGCCGATCGTCTGCACCGTATCGGAATGGAAAAGCGCGCCGTGCTCCTGGCAGAGCGCTCCCACGGCCTGCAGATCGATCATGGCGCCGATCTCATTGTTGGAATGCATGAGCGACACCAGCGTTTTCGTACCTTTCTGCTGCAGCAAGCTTTCCAGGTGGGCCATATCTACTCTGCCTTTGGCATCCAGGTTTACTTCCACCCGCTCGATCGCCGCCTGCTTTTCCAGGTTATCCAGGGAGTGCAATACACAGTGGTGCTCGATAGGCGAAGAGATGATCCTTTCCACCCCCAGGTCGCGCACGGCACATTTGAGCGCCATGTTGTTGGACTCGGTGCCTCCGGAGGTAAAAAAGACCTCCCCTATAGATGCTCCCAGCCGCTGCGCCACCTCCTTGCGCGCCTGTTCGATGGCGGCACGGGCAATGCGCCCTTCCGCATAGATGGAAGAAGGGTTGCCGAAATTGTGCTGCATGGCTTTCGTCATCACCCCGATCACCTCTTCATCCAGAGGGGTGGTGGCTGCATTGTCGAAATATATTCTATTCATCATCTTTTCTTAGCCTAAAAAAACTCGGGCTATAACTGTTCTTTCAAGCACCCGGACAGTAAACAATGTAACAATTTGACAATATAACAATCTACCCCAACGGCCGGAACAAAGTATCCCGGCTCCGCCACCGTAGTAGCAAGAGTATACTAAAACTGTCAAGATGCCTACAGTAACTCCCTGTTAAACCAGCGAGCCACCAGTTCGGTTTCCTCGCCCTGCCCTTCTTTGCAAATGAATTCGTTGATGTGAGCGTTGTATTCATAGTCTTTTCCCCACTCCTCATGGTTGTGATAGACCTGCTCGATGGCATCCAGGATGTGTTTCACCTCTTCGTCTGTCATCAGAGGGTGTAGCGACATGCGTATCCAGCCTGGTTTGTGGGAAAGGTCGCCCAGGTTGATCTCATCGGTAATGGATTTGGAGTACTGCGGGGAAACGTGCAGCAGATAGTGCCCGTAGGTGCCCGCACAGGAGCAGCCGCCACGCACCTGTACCCCGAAGCGGTCGTTGAGCAGTTTGACGCCCAGGTTGTAATGGAGCTTATCGATATAAAAGGAAACCACCGCCAGGCGGTCGCGCAGGTGGCCCGCCAGGATATGCAGCCCGGGCAGGGCCTCCAGGCGTTTCCAGACATGGCCCAGCATTTCCTCTTCCCGCCGGAGCATCTTGCCGACGCCCATCTTCTCTTTGAGTTGTATACACAGGGCCACCCGAATGGTCTGCAGGAAGGCCGGCGTGCCGCCGTCTTCCCGCGCTTCGATCTCATCGAGGTACTTATGCCCCCCCCAGGGGTTGGTCCAGTCTACCGTGCCGCCTCCCGGGTTGTCAGGCACGCGGTTGGTGTACAGCTTAGGATCGAATACCAGAATACCCGTAGAGCCCGGGCCGCCCAGGAACTTATGCGGGGAGAAATAGATGGCATCCAGGTGCTGCCATTTATTTTCCGGGCGCATATTGATCTCGATGTAGGGCGCCGAGCAGGCAAAATCCACAAAACAGAGCCCTCCGCTGCGGTGCATCAGTTCGGCGATCTCGTGGTAAGGCGTTTTCAGCCCCGTCACATTGGAACAGGAGGTGATGGCGGCGATCTTAGTTTTCCGGCAATCGTACTTCTCCAGCAGTTCCTTCAGGTGGCTGAGGTCCACCAGGCCTTCTTCGGTGGGCCGGATCACTTCCACATCGGCCAGGGTTTCCAGCCAGGACGTTTGGTTGGAGTGGTGCTCCATGTGGGTGACGAAGATGATGGCCCGCTCTTCCGGGGGCAACTGCACCTGGCTGGTATACCGCTCATGCACCTTCAGGCCCAGGATACGCTGAAACTTGTTGACCACGCCGGTCATGCCGGAATTGGAGGAGATGAGCACATCCTTAGGCCGGGCGCCCACATGCTCCTTGATGATCTCTTTGGCCTTGTGATAGGCCAGGGTCATTGAAGAGCCGGTGACGGTGGTCTCGGTATGCGTATTGCCTACAAAGGGGGCGATCTCTTTGGCCAGCAGTTCCTCTATGGGCCCGTACAGGCGCCCGCTGGCCGTCCAGTCGGCGTAGACGATCTTTTTGCGGCCGAAGGGAGTGGTAAATTCCTGATCATGACCGATCACCTTCTTCCGGAAGGGCTCGAAATAAGTTTCCAGTGAACTGGCCTCTTTTTTGGTTAGCGTATCCATAACAAGGGCTTTGTCTATAAATTTAGGCATTTTCCGCCAGTATCCCATCCACCTCGCTTTTCATTCTGCCGGCCAGGGCTTTGGCCGCCTCCGGGCTGTGGCTCTCCGAATAGACCCGAATGATGGGTTCGGTATTCGATTTGCGCAGGTGCACCCAGCCGTCCTCGAAGTCGATCTTCAGGCCGTCGATGGTGTTGTAGTCTTCCTCTTTGAAACGCTCTTCCAGCTGTTTCAGCAGCTTTCCCAT
>CAYVVK010000485.1:0-5396 GCA_964454855.1 uncultured Phaeodactylibacter sp.
GTAGCCGGTATTACCGGTAAACATTACGCCCTGGGAACCGTGGTGCGGGCCAAAGCGGCTGCTCGTCACGGTGGCCATTCCTGCGGTGCCGGGTTCGGGCAGCGCCGGGTTGGGCACCCGTGCCTGGTGGCAGTTGATGCAGAGGTTGCTGTTGCCGATGTCCGCCATTTCGCCTTTCACCCAGAAGGCCTGCGGCTCGGCGTCCGTCAGGGCCCAGTCTTCCTGAGTATAGGCCTGGTGGATCTTGTGGCAGGTGTAGCAGTTGATGGGAAGCGGTTCTTCGATGGTTCCGCCGGTGGAGGTCGCGTCCGTTCCGGCTATTTCCAGGAAGCCCTGGCTGGTGTGACAGAGCGCGCAGGAAGAGGCGTTTCTTACGTAATTTCCGCCGAGCAGGTGTTGAGAATTCTCCCACTGGAACACCTTGGCAGTGATCAGCTGGTTGCTGCCGTGGCACTCCAGGCAGTTTTCAGCACCGTTCTCACCGGCCGGGCCTTCCGGGCCTTGCGGGCCCGTAGGGCCCTGTGGCCCCTGGTCGCCTTCGCAGGCAGCGAAGCTAAGTGCTAGTGCCATGCCTGATAGATATACAAAAATGGCTCTTAATCTCATGGCTTCAAATTTTAAGGTAGGTATGATGAGAATGTTGTTTTTTCATTTCGTTTTGTCATTTTTTGGCCATGCGATTAATCGAATTGAAAATCCGGCATTTGTCCTGCTCATCCGATGAGGAATGTCAACTTTTCAAGTGACTTTGATCACATTACTCAGAATAGGTGTGCAGGCTGTCACTGGCGGTAGGCAGGTAGTCCATACCCAGGTAGGTAAAAATGATGGCCGCCACGCCGATAATGGCCACCCAGGCCAGCCGCCGCTCTCCCCATTGGGGAATGTTGCGGAAGTGCAGATAGGCAGCGAAGATCAGCCAGGTGATCAGCGCCCAGTTCTCCTTGGGGTCCCAGCCCCAGTAGTTCGACCAGGCGTTCTGGCCCCACCAGGCGCCTAGCAACAGGCCGGCCGTGAGAAACAGAAAGCCGAAGCGGGTGATCTGATAAGTGGCTGCACTGAAATCTATCCGCTCCTGCTCTCCCAGGCTGTGGTGAGAGGCCACCCCTCTGGGAAACAGCAGGAACAACACGGCGGTAAAGCCACCCACAAACAAAGCGCCATAAGCCAGGAAGTAAGAGACCACGTGCGGGATGAACATCCAGGTCTGCAGCGCCGGCGGTAAGGCGATGATCTCTACATCGCGCTTGGTGAGGGCAAAAGCGAATATGCCCACTACTGCGAGTGCCGACATAAAGCCCACCAGCCGTACTTTAAATTTATACTCTACCACCAGGCTGATCAGCGAGGTGGCCCAGGCGGCAAATACCAGCGATTCGTAAAAGCTCTTGAAGGGCGGCCGCCCGGCCTCGATCCAGCGGTCAACGATGAGCACCGTGCAGGAAAGGAAAGCCAGCGCGAAAAGAGCCAGAGATATATTACCGAAAACCTTTCCTTTCTTAAAGATCCCCAGAGTATACCCCAGCAGGGCCACGACATACAACAGCAGCGTAGCTTTAAATAAGGTGGACGTATAATATACGCTCTCTAACATGGTTTTTGATTTTATTTTGTTTGCCGCGGCTCGGCGGTTTTCCGCCGCCCTGCCGCTATAGGCCTTACGGCCCGGTGAAGCGTTGCTCATACAGCCGCCGGGCGGGCTTTAGCCGCCAAGCGGCCCTCTGCCATAAAACATGAGTAAGCAACCCAGGAAAAGTACGGCAAAACCAAAGTAAACAACGGGCAGCCCCGGTTTGTGGCTGACGCCAATGCCGGAATAGGCCGGGTTGTTCGGATCGTAATCTGACTGGTAAAAACGGTACCCACCGTAAAACATCGGCTCATTGACCTTTATGGGATGGGCTTTCACCGCCTCCTCGCCGCCTTCCAGCACGGAAAGCTCGCTCTTGTAATACTTGGTTTCCATATCTTTAAAGGATTCCAGGGCAAGGAAGAACTCGCTTTCGGGATAGGAAAAAGTACCGCCCCGCCGGCCTTTGCCGGGGTACAGATAGGCATACTGAGTGTTTTCCCAGCTTTGATCCCAGACTTCTACCTGCGCCACCGGGTTGAGCAGCTCCTGCCCGTCCGTGGCGGGAATGGGTTTGAGGAGAGCCGCATCGGGGAAAAGGTATTTCATGGTGAAGCCTATGCTTTCCCTTTCGGGGAAGGAATAGAACTTTTCTTTTTCCAGCGGTTCGCTGTTTAAAACGCCCTTCACCAGGTAATATACCTGTTGTTCGTCCCCTACAATGATGACGCGGTTGGTTTCCGCCCATTTTTCATCCATCTGCCCGTTCAGCGCCTGAATAAGCTCGGCGGGTACTTCCCAGTAGAACTCCAGCCAGCCTCCCAGGTGGTTGGGGTCGGCAATGGTATTGCGGCCGGGACGGTTGGAGAGCAGCTGCAGGTCGGCCTTGCCCATGGGAGTTTGCAGCTCCATGAGGATGCCGGGGTCCCGGGGCGGTATGGTATCGTTTATCTCGGGGTAGCTATAATCAAACTTGAAGTTGGGGAAGAACTCCTTCAGCCGGAAGTGCAGTTCGGTGCCGTAAATGCGGCGTGTTTTCTCTGCACTCAGCGGGAAGGAAGCGACGATCTCCGGCGTTCCGGCGGGGGCGTGCATATGCCCGTCGGCAGTAGCCTGGGCATGTGGCTCGGCCACCTTGCTGCTCTCAAGGAACAAGATGGCGCCGCCAGCGCCTCCTGCCGCCATACCTGTATGCGGTAATCCGGGCCGTACTTTTCAAATTCGAAATGGTCGAGCCGGATGTCGAAAGGCAGGGCCCTGCTGTCGCCCAGATAACTGGAATTGCCCTGGTAGAGCCTCACCATGTTGGTATTTTCACCGGTTTCCAGCTGAATGATGCCCCGAAAACCGTAGAAATAATCCACCCAGAAGCCGGCCAGTACAATGATGGGGCCCAGGTGCGCCAGGTGGAAACCCAGGTTGGCCCGGTTGAACTTGCGGCGCCAGCTCAGCTTGAGCAGGCTGCCCGCCAGCAGGGCGTACAGGCCTACGTACCACCAGCTGTGGAACACATCGTCCAGTTGCAGGGCACGCAGTACAGTACTACCCGTCTCGCCGTACCGCTGGGTAAACACTTCAGGCAGGGTGTTCTGGGTAACAAAAGTGCCCAGAGCCGTTCCTGCGGCGATGATCAGCAGGCTGGAAATGGCAAAGTAAGGCGTATCGATATGGCGCTTCAGCGGTTTGAAAAAAGCGCCCAGATAGGCCAGGATGAGCCCCGCAGAAACCGCAGCGCCCGCCCATAGGGAAGCAAATAACTCATTCAGGTTCTGTGCGAGAAGCGCGGTGAAGATCATCAGGAGAAGCAGGCTCGCTGAAATAATAAAGCCCCGGCGGTGGGTGGCCGGGGCAGGGGCAGGGTGCTCTTTGGTAGTCCGGTTTGAATCCGCCATTGGAGTAGTTGTTCAATGATTGTTACTCCAAAATAAGCCATAAAATGCAGGCTGGCTAAATGATAAAGGTCACTCCACTATGTGATATTGATCACTCTCGTGCCGCGGCCTTGTAGGCCTGCGAGATCACATCGGGCAAATACAGCGCGCCATCTTCAATGCAGAGATAAAATGCCCTGCGATCTAAAAGATCGCGGCGCTAAAAGCGGATCCTGGCCGAATAAATATACCGGTGCCCATAGGCCGAAGGCACCCGCTCCAGCTCCTCGGGCTCCGGCAAGCCGGCCGCCGCCGCGGCCTCCACAAAACGCTGAAAAGGCAAGGGGTAAGGTATCCAGGGCGGCCTTGGCTGCTCCGTTTCGTATTCCACCAGCAGAAAAACGCCGCCGGGCTTCAGCAAAGAGGTGATGCGGCCCAGGGTATCGGCGGGCTCTGCCACATAGTGCAGGGCATTGGCCATGACGATGCCATCCAGGGGCGGCAGTTCCATGGGCCGGGTGAAATCCGCTTCTTCCACCACCACCTCCACCGGGCTGCCTCCGGCGATGCGCCAGAGCACATGGGGGTTCTTGTCTACGGCATAGACCTTGCCTTCCGGCAGCAGTTCGCGCAGGGCCAGGGTGAACATACCGGTGCCTGCGCCCAGGTCGGCCCAGATGCGGGATTGTGGATCTACGCCTGATTTTATCAGTGCTATGGCTTGTGAATCATTCATATAACAACACTTCTGCTCGTTGTTCCAGATAGTCAGCCTTTCCCTTTTCCTCGATGTCCAGCAGCTCCTCCCAGGTTCCTTTTTCCTCCACCCAATGCCGCAACTGATCCGTTCCGTTAAGCATATCGATGGGTAGAAGTGTTTCTTCATATTCGAAAGGCGGCTGCCGCCATTGGAAAGCATCTCCCAGAGCGTGCCGCAGTTCCCGCAGGAGCACCTGTCCGCTATGCCAGGGGCGGAATACCCGGCGGTTGGTGAGGTGTAGCTGATAGCCCCCGCAAACCGTACCCTCGTGTTTGTCGAAGGTAGGCTGGAAATAGAGCGGCCGCAATACAAAACCTTCCAGGCCGTACCGCCGGCAAGGCTCCTTCAGCTTTGGCAACAGAGCGTGTGGTTGGATGCCGGGATGGCCGAACAACTCAAAGGGACGGGTAGTTCCTCTGCCCTCCGAAAGATTGGTGCCTTCCAACAGGACCAGGCCGGGAAAGACATGCGCCGTTTTGATGTGCGGCATATTGGGAGAGGGAAAAACCCAGGGCAGCTTCGTCTCACCGAAGTGCATGCGGCGCCGCCAGCCCCTCAGGGGAATAACCCGCAGCGTACATTCCACGCCCCAGTGGCGGGTGGCCATCAGCGCCACTTCTCCGATCGTCAGGCCGTGCCGCATGGGCATGGCGTACCGCCCGATAAAGGAGCGGTATTCTTCCTCCAGCATATTCCCCTCCACGGTAATGCCGTTGATCGGGTTGGGGCGGTCCAGCACGATGACTTCTATGCCCTTCCGGCCGCAGGCCTCCATCATCAACAGCATGGTATACATAAAGGTGTAGGCCCGGCAACCCACATCCTGCAGGTCGATGATGACGTGCTGAAGGCCCTCCAGCATTTCATCAGTGGGAATACGGGTTTCGGAATACAGGCTGTACACGGGGATATCAGAATAGGGATGCCGGAAATGTTCCGACTCGATCATATTGTCCTGCGCCTCAGAGAACAGGCCATGCTGAGGGGAGAACACCGCTTTCAGGCGAGCCCCGAACAACTGCTGCATCAGGCCGAGGCCCTCCCGGCAACGGCCATCTGCAGAAGCGTTGTGGCATAGATAGGCCACATTGCCCTTCACACTCTGCTGAAGCGCCTCCTCTTCCAGAAATACATCCAGGCCGGTGGCTACGGTCATGATTCTTGATTCTTGATTTTCGCTAGTGCTTTGGGAGTT
>CAYVVK010000486.1:0-5382 GCA_964454855.1 uncultured Phaeodactylibacter sp.
CACCCGCGGCCAGCTGGGCTATGCCCGCGAATCGGTGCGCACCCTGCGCGAGCGGCCTGTCAATACCTATACCCTCCATATGGATGGCCATAGCATCGAACAGGAGGCTGTCATGATCACCTTCGCCAATGCCCGCCGCTACGGAACCGGCGCTTTCGTCAACCCCCACGGCAGGATTGATGACGGGCAGTTTGAAGTCTGTATTTTCAAACCCTGGCCGCGCTGGTATTTCTTCTGGCTGGCGATCCTCTCTTTTTCCGGGCGGCTGGATGAATCGCGCTATGTGAAGATACTTTCCGTGACGGAAGCCCGGGTGGAAGCGGATTCGCCGCTCCCCCTGCAGATTGACGGGGAATTGTACGGGGAGACGAAGGAAGTGATGGTGGAGATGGTGGATGAAAAGGTAAGGGTTTGGGTGCCGGAGGGGTATGTACCTCCGAGCTTTGGCTTGGAATAACCGTACCTCCGGCTTTCCAGCCGGAGTAATATTTATGGATGCTCCGAGACGAAGCTCGGAGGTACTGCTACTCCGAGTGGAAACCCGGAGGTACGACTTCCGGCAGGATACAGCCCGGCAGCAGCTCTTCAAAGGCGTTGAGCATAGGCTCCCTGGTTTTGTCATCATAGGAGAGCACGAAAAAGAAGTCCATTTCCACGCCGGCATTGCCCAGCCGGCCCCAGAAGCTTTCGCGGGCTTTGCGCTGGTTGTCGAGCTGCTGGCGGATGAGGGCGGGGATGCCTTCGTTCCAGTGGCGGTGGTGGATGGACAACTGCAGCACGAAAATATTCGTGGGTTGCCCCTGCACCAGTTTGACTACCTGGTTGAACAAGGTGCCTATTCCGCCTATGTTATCTCCCAGGAATTCCAGGCCTTTTTCCTTTGCCGCCCGAGTGATCAGCTTTTTCCAGTATTCTTCCGGATCCGTTTCCGGATGGACGTCCTCCAGGCTATGATCGTACACCAGCGCTCCTTTTAGGAACTGCTGTTTTAAAGTATTGCAACAGGCTTCCTGCCCGCTATCTTCTCTGCCGTGGATGACGAAGAAGCGGGCGCCCTGGCCGGATTGGGCTTTGTGGATGCCGGGAAAAGCCTGTATCTGAGCTTCGAAAACCGGGGTGGATTGTATTATGCCGGCCAACACCTTGAGCGGTGGCTGGGCCATATAGGAACGCCGGCAGACAGCCTCCCATCTTTTCAGGGCATCAGCGAGGCTTTCCCGAAGTTCGATTACACTCCTAGATGCAGCTGAAGTGCGGACAACCACTCCAAAGTTTTGGGGTTTCTCCCTTTCGATCAACCGCTGCAGCCGCTTGCGTTCTTCGGAGCTGTCAATTTTTTTCGAAACAGCAACAATATCGGAAAAGAGAGCCAACACAAGATGCTGACTAACTAAACTGATCTCACAGGTCAGCCGGGCACCTTTATTGCCTTCAGGCTCCTTCAATATCTGAACCAGAAGCGGCTGCCTTTTTTTGAGTACATCTTCCATCTTGCCCGAGGGGGCGATCTGGGGAGCTCTATCAAGATCATCCAGAAGATGCCCTACTCTTTCACCCGCTATCAGTTTAGCAGTAAGCAGAACCAGGGAACGAAAGTTTGGCCCCAGATCGGTATAATGTAAAAAAGCTTCCTTTTCCTCCCCGATATCAATAAAGGCCGCATTCAATTGTGGTAGTATGCGCTTAACCTTGCCCAGGAAAATGTCTCCCTCGGCTATTTCCTTTCCTGCCGATCCATCGGCAGCATGGCTTTGCGGGGATTCGTGCTCCATAGATTCAGAGCCTGGAGCCGCGCTTTCAGGAAATTCCATTTCAACTGTTCCCGATCCTTCCACTTCAGATGGAATACGCTCTCCAGCCGTTCCCTCTTCCGACTTCCGACTTCCCATTTCTCCCAGCTCTTCCGCCGCCAATCCTTCCACCAACTCCCCGACCGCATCCGCCAAACTCGCCATATCCCGCTCCAGCTGCTTACTCGGGCGCTTGTAGCGGCGGCGCTGCTGTTCCATCTCCTCATACTCCTTATGATAAACCTCAAGGCGTTCGCGGGCTTTGGAATCGCTGAGCAGTTCTCGGTCCAGTAGTTCTAAAAGTTCACCCAACTGATTACTCGAAATCAGCTCATTAGCGCGGTGGCGCAAAGCCTGCAAAGCATCCGGTTCTTCCGGCGTTGCAATGCTTCCAGTAGTTTGCGACTGCGATTGAAAGAGGCTCTCGGACTGCAGTAGCTCCAACTGCTCCTCCGCCCAGGCCCGCTTCTCCCCTTCCGGATACGCCTCGATCAATTGCTGGTAAGAGATGGCGAGCCCATCGATCAGCGCTGCCTGCCAGAGGAAATACTCCGTGCCCGGATAAGGCTCCTCTTTCATCCCATATTGCTGGCTGATAAACAGGCTGATGGCGCTCGCCAGTTTTCTGAAACCCGTGGCACCGGGGATCAGGGTAGCTCTCCACTCCTGGGGTTCCAGCGTACGGCGCAGGCCCAGATAATGGATATTAGAAGCACCGAATTCCTCCACTACTGTCCTCAGCCGGGCGTTCAGGGTATCCACAATGAAGGCAATGAGGTCTCGCCGCCATTCCCTGGGGCGTTCATAGAGCGCTCCGCCGAACTGATCCAGCGGAAAGTAATCGTAAGCATGCACCACTACCTGCAGGCGGGAACCGAAGCCGGACATCAATTTAAAGCCCTGATCCCATTCATCCATGAGTTGTGCTATTCGCCTGGAAAAATCTTCTTTCAGGATCTTTCGGATATCCCCAGTGTCATCCGGTGCATTTCCCCTTACTATTTCCTCCAGATTATCTACCAAGGCTTCCCCTCCCGGGCTAAGCAGCAAAGTGACGGAGGGAATGCCGGCAATGTTTTTTTCCAGGTTTAGCAGAGCTACTTCCAACTGTTCCCAGTCAGTAAGAGGAGCATGCAAGACGAGGAAATCTTCCATCAAAAAACGGGAAATATCCACCGGCTCCGCCTGATTGAACCAGCTGTCACCCAGGGCAAAAAGAATGGGTTTTTCGGCCTTGCCCCGCAGGGAAGCTTGTAGCTGCTGCATCTGATGCTCAAGGATATCCGCCCAGTTGGGCGTATGGACATAAGCAGTGGTAGAAGGCTGTTCCATCTTAGAGCCGGGAGACTCCTGCACCCGCAGTTCCATTTTCTGCTTCAATTCATAACGGGGCGCCAGGCTAAAGGACTCGTAGTAGAGCGCCCGCATAAAGGGCTCCGCATCCGGCCGGCGCAGCAGTTCTTCCAGCCGGAGGGCATCGGGCTTATTGTAAGCGGGGTTTTCCAGCCGGATGCGCAGCAGCGGGGCAATGAAAGTACCCTCCAGTGGCCGGATCTCGCCGATGTTCATGGCCTTTTCCATGAAATAGCCCTCTTCCTCCCGGAAATCGGAGCCGGGCGGGCCGGGGAAGTGTTTCATCCAGTAGCCGGCGGTAGAGAAAGGCTCGGGGCTGGCGAGGATCTTGACTTCAATATCCTCATGAGGAAGGTTATAAACCAAAGTACGCCTGGCCAGTTCTACCGGAATGGTTCCTTCTCCCTGCTCGAAAAGAAGCAGGCTTTCCTCCGGCTCCAGCTCCAGCTGATCCTGATCCGTCAGTTCCATATCGCTGCCCAGGTAGTTGGAGAGCAGGAAGGGACTGATGTAAAGTTTTTGAGAATGGCGATTGACCAGTTCGATGCGAATGGGGTTGAAATACACTTCCCCTCCTTCGTATACATTTTGATTCGCCCTCAGCTGAAATAAATGGCCCTGCCGGCCCACCGGCTGCCAGCCATCTTCTTCCTGCTGCAGGACTCTTATCTCCAGGGCTGATTCTTCTATATCTTCACGGTAGAGCGCCTCCAGCCGCTTCAGGAACTCCCAGTTGGCTGCCTGTTTTAAAAATTCCTTGATGGCCTGTGACAGCGGCAGCGGCTTGGTGAGTGGCCGATAGGGATTGAGGTACAGCTCCTCCAGCTCCTGGTTTGGGTCTTCGAATGCGCGGGTAAGGTAGGCGTGGGTTTGGGTGAGGTGCAGATTGTAGTCCAGATCCGGAATGGTTCGGGTAAAGCGCAGGCCGTGATCTTGTAATTCTTTATCCTCGCTCAGTGCTTTTACCCATGCGCTATTGCCGGCATGATCTTCGATATGGACATTAACAGCCCATGTAGGTTCGGTGAGAATACTGCCCTGCAAAACCCGATCCGCCTGAACATCGAATCCTGCTAAAGGCTCGAGAATTGTCTGGGCGACATCTACCTCCTGAATCCGCATGTTCATCCGCTCGTTCCCAATCGACACTTCTACCTGCTTGTGCCAGATGGACGCTCCATCTTTTCTTCCCTTATCAAATATCCAGCGCTCAAGAGTGGTGTCATAATACACCTGCCCCTGAATCCCTCTTTTAAAAAACGGCCGGTTAGGCTCCAGCAATTCCGCCAGGCCGCGCGCTACCGCCCGCCAGGCTTCCTCGCGGGTTTCGTATACTGTCAGTGGGCGCGCTACGCTTCCGCTACCGGCCTGCTCTCTGGGTAATACCGGAATATTCCCTAAAATCGGATGGTTTTCATAGCTGCAATAGGCTTCCAGTACGCCCACCACTATTTTATCGTACACTTTTGCCTGCAGCATGGCCTCCCGCAGCATCTGCTCATAGTCCTCCTGCCCGATCCGGTTCTCGTGGATCGGAAGCAGGATCAGCTGGCTGTCGGCAAAGCCCTGCCGATAGCTATAATTCTCATCAGGAAGCCGTATGGCCATCTTCTTCTCGGTTTCGGTTAATATGTACGTCTATGCCCAGCAGTTCTTCCAGGCTCAACTCCAGCCGGAACAGGCCCCTCTCTTCCTCCGCCATGCCGGGAAAGGCGATCGACAGGCCCTGCGTTCCGGCATCTTTCAACAGGAGAAACTTCTCCAGGTAATAGATGGCGGTTTCCCGGCCTTCGCTTTTCGCCGGATCGATCGATTTTTCTATCTTGAATTCCCTGGTGAAACTTTGCCAGGCATCTTGTATCAGCGGAGCTACATCGGTTTGCCGGGCATCCTCCAGAAAGCCCGATGCATCCAGCAGGTCCAGCAGATAATCTTCATAATGATGCCGGGCCTTTGTCCTTCCCAGGATGGCCCCTCTCATAGCCGGTTCTCCTCCCAGAGCCAGGGGCGTTTGCTCCTGCCGTTCTCTCTTTATTTTTTCTGCAGCTCCCTGCAGAAGCATTTTAATGGTGCGTGGCCCATCGGCATTCAGAGTATCTACCAGCGCCCGGGTAAAAACCCCATAGGATTCTTCTCCGTACTTCCGCTCATAGGCCATCTGCCCGGGCAGCGTAGCCGAGAGAATCACGTTGTTTTCATTTTCCAGGCCCAGCCACTCAAGCCCTCCTGCGTGGGTATC
>CAYVVK010000487.1:0-5380 GCA_964454855.1 uncultured Phaeodactylibacter sp.
GCAGGGCTTTCGGGACGCCCTTCTGGAACTCTGTGTTCCCGTAGAGCTGAACGGCATGCAGGCCATCGACATCGTCGGAACGGGAGGCGACAGCAAGAACACCTTCAACATTTCCACGCTTTCATCGGTAGTAGTGGCCGGCGCCGGCTACAAGGTCGTTAAGCACGGCAGTTACGGCGTCTCTTCGGCGGTAGGTTCTTCCAATGTGCTGATGGAGATGGGTTACCAATTCACCAATGATGTGGACGAACTGCACCGGCAGCTGGACCGCGCCAACATCTGCTTCCTGCACGCGCCGCTCTTCCATCCGGCCATGAAAGAAGTGGCGCCGGTGCGCAAACAGTTGGGCGTAAAGACATTTTTTAATATGTTGGGGCCGCTGGTCAACCCGGCCCAACCCAGCCATCAGCTGTTCGGCACCTTCAGCCTGGAACTGGCGCGCATGTACCAGTACATCATGCAGGAGACCGGCCGCCGTTTTGCCATCGTCTATGCCCTCGACGGCTACGACGAAGTGTCTCTGACCGGGCCCTTCAAATTGCGCACCAATGAGAGCGATGCCGTACTGGCTCCGGAAGACCTGGGCAAGCCTCGCCTGACACAGGAAGACCTGTACGGGGGAGAGACCGAAGAGGAAGCCGCCGCCATTTTCCGCAATGTGCTGAGTGGCGAAGGCACGGAAGCCCAGATGGAAGTTGTCTCTGCCAACGCCGGCCTGGCCATCCACTGCCTGCGGCCGGAACGCTCTATGGCAGATTGCATTGCGGAAGCCAAAGAGAGCATCCTCAGCCAACGAGCTCTGGGCGCCTTTAACAAACTGATAAACTGAAAACCCAATGAATATTCTCGAAAAGATCATCGCCCACAAAAAGAAAGAGGTGGCTGAAAAAAAGGCCATATATCCGGTAAAGCTGCTGGAAAAAAGCATTTACTATGAAACTCCTGTGGCCTCCCTGAGCAAGTACATTCAGCGGGAAGACAAATCGGGTATCATTGCGGAATTCAAGCGGCTTTCGCCTTCCAAAGGAGACATTAATCCCTATGCTTCTGTAGAGCGGGTATCCATAGGCTACATGCAGGCCGGCGCATCCGCCCTTTCCGTACTCACCGATACCGAGTTTTTCGGTGGCAGGAACGAAGATCTTACCGAGGCCCGGAAGTTCAACTTCTGCCCCATTCTCCGCAAGGATTTTATCATCGATGAATATCAGCTGGTAGAGGCCCGGTCCATCGGCGCCGACGCCATTTTGCTGATCGCCGAGTGCCTGGGGAAGAAACAGCTGGCGCAGCTGGCAAAATCGGCCAGGGGGCTGGGGCTGGAAGTGCTGATGGAGATCCACAGCGGCGAACAGCTCGATAAATACACTCCCGAGGTGGATGTCATCGGCGTCAATAACCGCAACCTGGAGGACTTTACGGTGAGCATACAGCATTCCCTGGAACTGGCGGGTTCCCTTCCCAAAGAGGTAGTCCGCGTTTCCGAGAGTGGGCTGGATGACCCCAATGCCGTGGTGGAGCTCAAGCGGGCCGGTTTTCAGGGCTTCCTCATCGGCGAGTACTTCATGCGCCAGGCAGAGCCGGGAAAGGCCTGCCGGGAATTTATCCGGCGTATCCAACATATTGAGGACATACTGGAAGGCGCGATTGCATAAATCCAAACAGCACAACATGAAAATAAAAGTCTGCGGCATGCGGGAGCCTGAAAACATCGAAGCCCTGGCGGTGCTACCCATCGATATGATCGGCTTCATTTTCTATAAAAAGTCGCCCCGCTTCGTAAGCGATAAACTCGCCAGGTGGCTATCCGGCAAGGACAACTTGCTGGAGGGAAAGGAGCGGGTAGGGGTTTTTGTGAATGCCGAAGTGGAGGACATCCTCAACCGGGTGCACGATTTTCAGCTGGACTATGTACAGTTGCATGGCGAGGAAAGCCCGGAATACTGTGCACTCCTGCGCACCCTCTGGGGCAGTACTTCCATGAGAAAGGCCCGGCTGATCAAGGCCTTTCGGGTGGATGAGGGCTTTGACTTCCGCGCCTTGTCTGCCTATAGCGCCCATTGTGCTTATTTCCTTTTTGATACCAAAGGCAAACAATACGGAGGCACCGGCGAGCAGTTCAATTGGGAACTGCTGGATCAGTACCAGGGCGTCACGCCCTTCCTGCTCAGCGGCGGCATCGGGCTGGAATCCGTAGAAGCCATCCGGGAACTGAAACATCCGCAGCTTTCGGGTGTGGACCTCAACAGCCGCTTTGAGCTGGAGCCCGGTAATAAAGACATTTATAAGATCAGGCAATTTCTTAACGAACTCAATAAAGAACACTCATGATTGCTATAGATGAAAAAGGATACTACGGCGAGTTCGGCGGAGCCTACATCCCCGAAATGCTTTATCCCAATGTAGAGGAATTGCGCCAGCAGTATGTACAGATCATGCAGGAGCCGTCTTTCCAGCGCGAGTTTCGCAAGCTCCTGAAAGATTATGTCGGCCGCCCTTCCCCCCTCTATCTGGCGGAGCGCCTCTCTGAACATTATAAAGTGAGCATCTACCTGAAACGCGAGGATCTCAACCACACCGGCGCCCACAAGATCAACAATACGGTAGGGCAGATCCTCATGGCCAAGCGGCTGGGGAAAACCCGCATTATTGCGGAGACCGGCGCGGGGCAACACGGAGTGGCCACCGCCACCGTCTGCGCCCTTATGGGCATTCAGTGTATCGTTTACATGGGTTCGGTGGACATCAGGCGGCAGGCGCCCAATGTGTCGCGAATGCGCATGCTGGGGGCGGAGGTGCGCCCCGCTACCAGCGGCAGCCAAACCCTGAAGGACGCTACCAATGAGGCCATTCGCGACTGGATCAACAATCCGGAAGATACCCATTACATCATCGGCTCAGCCGTGGGGCCGCACCCTTATCCCGATATGGTGGCACGTTTCCAGTCGGTCATCAGCGAGGAGATGAAGTGGCAGCTGGAAGAACATACCGGCAAGCCCAATCCCGATGCCATCATCGCCTGCGTGGGCGGAGGCAGCAATGCCGCCGGCGCCTACTATCACTATTTAAATGAAAAGGATGTTCGCCTGATCGCAGTAGAAGCCGCCGGCCATGGGGTAGACAGCGGAGAGTCTGCCGCCACCAGTGTGCTGGGCAGCAAGGGCATCATCCACGGCAGCCGCACACTGCTGATGCAAACGCAGGACGGACAGATCGTGGAACCTTACTCCCTTTCCGCCGGCCTCGACTATCCGGGCATCGGGCCTATGCATGCCCACCTCATCGCCACCGGGCGGGCGGAGGCCATCAGCATCACCGATGATGAGGCTCTGGAAGCTGCCTATTTCCTGGCGCGCAAGGAAGGCATCATTCCGGCCCTGGAAACCGCCCACGCTTTTTATGCCCTGAATAGAATGGAGTACAAGCAGGACGATGTGATCGTCATCTGCCTCTCCGGCCGGGGTGACAAGGACCTCGATACCTTTATCCAACATTTTGACCGATTTCAAAAGCAGTAGGCCATGAACAGACTGAAGCAGCTATTCGCCGAGAAGCAAAGCGATATCCTCAATATTTATTTCACAGCAGGCTACCCCAAACTGGAGGACACCGGGCGCCTCATCCATGCCCTGGAAAAGGCCGGCGCTGACCTCATCGAGGTAGGCATGCCCTATTCCGACCCGCTGGCTGATGGCCCGACCATTCAGCAGAGCGGCATGAAAGCCCTGAAGAACGGCATGACGCTGCCTTTGCTGTTTGAGCAACTGAAGGCCATCCGGGAACAGTCGGATATTCCCCTGGTCCTGATGGGCTATTTCAACCCGGTGATGCAGTACGGCGAGCAACGCTTCGTTGATAAATGCGCCGAAGTAGGGGTGGACGGGCTTATTTTGCCTGACCTGCCGCTCTACGAGTACGAACATTTCTATAAGGATATGATCGAAAGGGCGGGCCTGAGCATCAGCTTTCTCCTCACGCCGCAGACGAGAGAAGAGCGCATCCGCAAGATCGATGAGCTGAGCACCGGCTTTATCTACATGGTGGCCAATTCCGCCATCACCGGCGCCAAGAGCGATATCAGCGATAAGCAGCTGGCTTATTTTGAACGCATCAATAAACTGAAACTGAATAACCCTCGCCTCATCGGTTTCGGCATTTCCAGCCATGAGACTTTCTCGACGGCCTGCCGTTACGCCAATGGCGCTATTATCGGCAGTGCTTTCATCCGTACCCTGGCGGAAGCGGAGAATGTGGAGGCGGCTACCCATGCTTTTGTGCGGTCTATCAGAGGGGCGGAGGTTTCGGCTTAGATTAAGCCGGGCGGCAATGGAAAATTGCCGCCTGGCTAAGCCGCGAGGCGATTACGGTTTGCCCCGCGGCTGGCAGTGGAAGGTATAATCAGCCGCAGGGCGAGTTCGAATCGCCGAGCGGCAATCAATCAGCCGCCGGGCGAACTTCAGTCGCCAGGCGGCAACAAAGGCAAGATCATGATCATCCAACTCAACAAAAACATCACCGGCAGCCAGCTGAAAAAGCTGAAACAAAAGCTGAAGGACATCCAATACAAGGCCAATCAGGTATCCACCCAGTATGCAGACTATGTGATCGCCGTGGGCAAGAAGGAATTCGACATCCGCGAGATCGGCACCATGCCCGGAGTGCGCGACATCCACCACGTGAGCGAGGACTACAAGCTGGTCTCCAAAAAGTGGCGGGTGGAAGATACGGCCATTGAACTCAACGAGAACCTTCAGATCGGCACCGGACAGTTCACCCTTATGGCGGGCCCCTGCTCTATTGAATCGGAAGAGCAGATCGAAAAAACCATCGGGCACCTGGCAAAGAACGGCGTCCGCATCATGCGGGGCGGGGTATATAAGCCGCGCTCTTCTCCGTATTCTTTCCGGGGGCTGGGCATCGAAGGCCTGAAACTCTGGCATGAAAAAGCACAGGCCGCCGGCATCAAGATCATCACCGAAGTGATGATGGTGGAGCAGATAGAACCCATGATCGACTATGTAGACATCTTTCAGGTGGGTGCCCGCAACTCTCAGAACTTCAACCTTTTAGATGCTTTGGGTGAAGTGGACAAACCCGTATTGCTCAAGCGCGGCATCTCCGGCACTATAGACGAACTGCTGCAGGCTGCCGAGTACATCTTCTCCAACGGCAACGAGCGCATCATGCTCTGCGAGCGCGGCATCCGCAGCTATGAAACGGCCTACCGCAATACGATGGACATCAACGCCATCGCCATGCTCAAGGAAAAGACCCACCTGCCGGTCATCGCCGATCCCTCCCATGGCGTCGGCCTGCGCCGCTTTGTGGATCGCGTTGCCCTGGCTTCCGTCATGGCCGGCGCCGACGGCATCATCATGGAAGT
>CAYVVK010000488.1:0-5377 GCA_964454855.1 uncultured Phaeodactylibacter sp.
GAGCACAAACGGCAGGCCGGGCTGTGCTTTGAAGTGCAACTGGATGGACTTCTTCTCCGCCAGGGGGCGGTTCAGGGCCACGTTGCGCCGCACCACCTCGGCCAGATCGTCCGGCTGCAGCTCCAGCTCCGTCGATTTTTCCCCCAACGGCGAATACCTGCTGACCTGCAGCCGCGACGCCCTGCGCCTGTGGGCCCGCGACGGAGAATTCCTGACCGCTTTTCGCGGTGGTTTTCTCTATACTGACGCCAGTTTTTCTCCGGATGGCAAACACATTGCCGCCGGCTCCGAGCAGGGCACACTCGTGGTCTGGAACCTCGACAAACAGGCCGTATGGCAAAAACAGGTGTTCGACAATGCCATCAAACAGATAGCCTATTCCCAAAACGGAGAATTGCTGGCTGCCATTCCTCTTTCCTACGACCATGGCTCCTTCAAGGCCTGGACAAACGGCAGCTATGAACTGAAACACGAGTTTTCCACCATATACCCGCTGACGGCCTTCATGTTCTCCCCCGATAACGACGCCCTCTTGCTGGGTGGCAGCAATGGCGAGGTTACCATCTGGGACCTCGACGAAGGGACACAACAAGAATTCAGAAGGCTGCATTATAAAGAGATCTTCAGCGTGGCCGCCCACCCGGCCGGCTTCCTGACCGCCAGCAACGACGGCACCGCCAAACTCTTCAACAAGGAGGGTGAAGTGCAGCAGGTGTTCAACCACGACGCGGCCGTGCGCAACGTTACCTTTTCTAAGGATGGTAAGGAGATCCTCACCTTCAGTGACGACACCGAGGCCGTAAAAGTGTGGAACCTGCGTGGCGAGATCATTCAACGGCTCAATGGTTACGGCGCCAATGTACTCTCCCTGGCCATCTCCCCCGACGGCACCCAGATACTCTCCGGCAGCGCCAATGGCCCGCGCATCTGGAATATCGCCGACCAAACCCCTTTGAAACAGCTTCCCCAGAAAGATATCATCAATGAGGTGGTGATCAGCCCCGACGGGCAGCACTACTATACCGCCGGCTGGGACGGCACCCTCCGCATTTGGAATCCTGACGGAACACTGCTTCGCAGTTTAAGTTCGAACGACTTCGAGATCGAGACCATGAGTATTTCATCGGACGGAGAACAGCTGCTTATTTCCGGCAAGCAAGGTAGCACCCTCTACGATAAAGAAGGCAGGAAACCCCGTAAGATCGCCACCAAGGACTATCGGTCCTTTGCTTCGGCCTTCTCCCCTTCCGGAGATACCATCATTACCGGCTCCAGCGTAGTGAAGTATCCTAACGCCCGCCTCTGGGATGTTAAAACAGGTGAGGAACTCCAGGTCCTGCCCACAAAAACAAGTGTCGACGCAGTGGGCTTCTCTCCCAACGGGCGTTTCATCCTTACCCATACGACCGGTAAGGTGCTGAGCCTGTGGAGCCGCAAAGGAGAATTACTGTGGAGCAAGAACGGCTGGGATTCCTTTGCCGGCAAAGCGGCCTTCTCTTTCGACAGCAAAACGGTGCTGGCGCCTAATGGCAATGCCGTCGTCCTGCTCGATATGAACGGCAAGCAACTCCATACCCTGGAAGGGCACACTTCCCTGGTCAATACCGCCATTTATTCGCCGGGAGAGGATTACATCTACACCGGCAGCCTCGACGGCACCATCAAGATCTGGAGCGCCAAAGATTACCGGGAGATCGCCTCGCTGATCCAGCTGGGCAACCAGGACTGGGCGGTGGTCACTCCCTCCGGCCTGTTCGACGCCTCTCCGGAGGCCATGCGCCTGATGTACTATACGGTAGGCGGCGAGATCGTCGCCCTCGACCAGCTGAAGGCGCTGTACTACCAGCCGGGCCTGCTGCAGATCACCATGGGATACAGCAAAGGCGCCAGCCTGCGTGACGTCAGCGCGTTGAGAGAGCTGCGCCTGTATCCCGAGATCGAGGCCAGCCTCGAGGGCTCCACATTGAAGATCAGCCTGAAAGAACGGGAAGGCGGCATGGGCAGGCTTACCGTCAAGGCCAATGGCATACAGGTCATTCCGAATGCCAACCCACAGCGCAAAGACTACCTGGAAATAAACATCGACCCTTTTGAAAAATATTTTCTGGAAGGGGAAGACAATACCCTCTCCATCATAGCCCATGATGCCGAAGGTATCATGGAAAGCGCCCCTTACAACATCCGCATCCCCCCGCGGGAATACATCGGCGGCCGCGGTGGCGGAGAAAACCAGCCCGGGGCCTTCTCGCTTTCTACAAAATCAGCCCCGGATGCCAGCCTTTACGTCCTTTGCGTAGGTACGTCGAAGTACAGCGGAGAGGTTCCGGCCCTGCGCTATCCAGACAAAGATGCCGATGCCATGGCCCGGGCCCTGCGGGATGCGGGAGGCGCCCTGTTCACCCCCGACTCGGTGCATGTCCGCCTGCTGAACACCAGCGGAGCAGAAGGTACCGTTTACGCCAGCAAGAAGAACATCCGGGAGGCCATTCTCGAGTTCACCAGGCCGGGAAGGGCCCAGGCCAAGGACATACTGCTGCTCTACTTCTCCGGCCACGGGATATCTTACCCGCCCGGGCCGGACGCGGAGTTCTACTACCTCACCAAAGATGTGGTTAGTACCGACCTCAAAAACGAGGACGTGCGCCGCAATTTCGCCATCTCCGTTTCCGAACTGGCGGAGTGGATGAACCAGGTATACGCCAATAAGAAGGTCCTCATCCTGGACGCCTGCAATTCCGGAGAGGCCATCAAGGAATTTACCGGGGAAAAGAGCCTCAACCCCAGCCAGATCCTGGCCATGGAGCGCATGAAAGACGCCACCGGCACCTTCGTGCTCTCCGGCAGCGCTGCCGACAAGAAGAGCTTCGAGGCCAGCCGCTTCGGCCAGGGCCTGCTGACCTACAGCCTGCTGCAGGGCATGAAGGCCGAAGCCCTGACCAGGGAGAAGTTTGTCGACGTCATGCGGCTCTTCGAGCATGCCAAGCTCAAAGTACCTGAGCTGGCCAAAAGCATCGGCAACATTCAGGACCCGCAGATGACCTATCCGCCTTCCAGCCAGACGGTCTACCTCGGTAAGGTCACGCCGGATGTCAAGATCCCGGTGGCCGAAGAGGCCAAGCCGGTATTCGTTAACTGCAAAATATTTAAGGAAGACCTCAGCAACCTCCCAGGCCTGGAGAGCGGGCTCCAGGAGGTATTGCAAGAGGAATCAGCCAAAGGCATCGATGCCGCCATGGCCTATTTCGATGTGCCAGCCTATCAGGATGGCTTCCAGATCCGGTCCATCTATTCGGTAAATGGAAAAGAGATCACCTTCCCGGGTAAGGTTTTCCGCCTGTCCGGAGGCGGCGAAGAAAGCCTGATCGGCGAATTTAAAGTGGAAGGCGATACCCGAAAGCAGGACCAACTGGTGCAGCAGATCATTTTTGAGGCCGTGAAGATCGTGGATGGGTATAAGAAACGGGGGGCGGCGGGTAGTCCGTAGAGGCGGATGGAATCGCGGGCGGGCGCAAATCGCAAATCACAAATGCGCAAATCCTAACCTGGCGAAGCCAGAACCAAACAGGCAAAATTCGCTGAGAATTCCGAAATTTGGAAAATGGAACTCCTGACAGAAAGATATGAGAATAAGATTAAAGGGCAATTAAGCTGCTACGGCCGGGTAGTGGTTACGGGTACACTTCCTGAACTGTGTTATGCCCAAGGCATGACGTCCTATCTGTACTCCCAAAAGATACGGAGATTCGATTATGCCAAATTTGTCGAACCTTTCAGGGAAGAGATTCGTGAAAATGCCGAACGGCTAACTAAGGAAAATGGGCTTGAGGTTGAATTTATCCGCCATCCTCAGAAGGTGCGCAAAGAGGCCTTAGTACAGCAAGTATTAGACAAGCGGGGCAGCCACCCGGGCTTGGTACACATCCTCTCGGCCATGGAATCCTGCCCAAGCTATAAACCGTGGCATGATAAGCTTACGCACAAAACCTATTTGCGGGGAGCCCAGGGCAAGTGCCTGCATTATTATTTCTACTTCATCGACGAGGTATTGGGGCTTTGCTATGTGCGGGTTCCCACCTGGTGCCCTTTTCGGCTGCAGGTTTACTTCAATGGGCATAATTGGCTGGCCCGCAAGCTTGATGCGGCAGGTATCGAATATGAGCTGATAGACAATGCCTTTATTGAGCTTAGCGATTGGGAAAAGGCCCAACAGCTATCAGACAGCTTAGAGGTAAAAGAGCTTCATGAGGCCCTTAACCGCTTTGCCGAAACGTATTGTCCGGTTTTCAAACACTTTGGGCAGGTTTATCACTGGAGTATTATGCAAGCCGAGTATGCCACAGATATTGTTTTCAAGCGCCAGAGTAGCTTACAGCAAATTTATGGCCATTTAACCCAAACGGCTATCCACACCGTAAAACCAGATAACATCGCTACCTTTTTGGGCAGCAAACTCCATGTCAATTATCAGGGGGAAATGGGCAACCACTATAATGTGCGTATTGAAGGCAGCCCCATCAAGCACCAAATGGGTAAGAATGCGATCAAGATGTATGACAAGTTCAGCCAGATCCTGCGTATTGAAACCACTACCAACGATGTCTCTTTTTTTAAACACTACCGAAACGTAGAACACCGCGAGGGCACTCGTTCTAAAAAATGGACGGAATCATTCGAAAGGTTGGTAATACCTATAAATATTATCTCACTAAGCTCGGTAAAGTAACAATACTTAATGCCCTAAAAGTCAAAGAACTGGTAGTATTGCCTTCGTATTCATACTGAATTTCTTTACCATTTTTGGTAAAGACTTTATTGGTAAGGTACTAAATCAGCTCTATTGAGGATTGAGCGATTTACTCCGTCAGTCGCTTCGCTCGTGTAAGATTTCGGATTTCGGATGTACGCCCTGCCCTCGGCTGTCTCGCTCTCGGTGGCGCCTCCTCCTCACAACAACGGGCTAAACACCCGGGCAATACCCTCCACCAGTTTTCTCCAGCGGGGGCGCTGCAGGTAATCCTCCAGTTTCAGTTCGACGCTGTGCTGGCAGTCGTGCTGGAAGCGTTCTCTGAGTTCCTTAGCAATGGTTTTGCCATAGATCACGGCATTTACCTCGAAATTCTGCTCAAAGCTACGGATGTCCAGGTTGGCGGTGCCGACCGAGGCGATGTTGTTATCCGCAACGATGATCTTACTGTGCAGGAAGCTTTTTCTATACATGAAGATCCGAATACCGGCCTGCAAAAACTCCTCGAGGTAGGAGCGGATACTCCATTTGACGATCCAGCTGTCTGACTTTTCAGGCAGCATCAGGCGTACATCCACCCCGCTCAGAGCGGCGACCTTCATGGCTTCCAGCAGGATCTCCCCCGGGATGATA
>CAYVVK010000489.1:0-5369 GCA_964454855.1 uncultured Phaeodactylibacter sp.
GCACGGGGAAGTCCCCGTGTTCGCGCGACTTGATCCTGTCGGACTCGAAAGCACCTTTTTCCGTGATCGGGGCGTTCGCCTGAGCGATCCGCTTGAAGTCTTCTCCTTCTGCCGAAAGGTATACCGGCTCGGATTTCACTTCTACTTCGCCATTCGACACTTTGCGGTACGGTGTTTCCAGGAAGCCCATCTTGTTGACCTTGGCGTGTACGCAGAGCGTAGAAATAAGGCCGATGTTGGGCCCTTCCGGCGTCTCGATCGTACAGAGGCGGCCGTAGTGGGAGTAGTGCACGTCGCGGACTTCAAAGCCTGCGCGTTCTCTGGACAAACCACCCGGGCCGAGTGCCGATATACGGCGCTTGTGCGTGATCTCCGACAGAGGGTTGGTCTGGTCGAGGAACTGTGACAGCTGGCTCGTGCCGAAGAAAGAGTTGATCACTGAGGACAGCGTACGGGCGTTGATCAGGTCAATGGGGGTGAACACCTCATTGTCCCGGACGTTCATGCGCTCCCGGATCGTACGCGCCATACGGGCGAGGCCCACGCCAAACTGGGCGTAGAGCTGCTCACCCACTGTGCGCACACGGCGGTTGCTCAGGTGGTCGATATCGTCGATCTCCGCTTTCTGGTTAATAAGGCTGACCAGGTAGCGGACAATGGCGATGATATCTTCTTTGGTCAGTACGAGTACTTCGCGGTCGATATCCAGGTCCAGCTTGCGGTTGATCTTGTAACGGCCTACTTCTCCGAGGTTGTAACGCTTGTCGGAGAAGAAGAGCTTGTCGATGATACCGCGTGCGGTCTCCTCATCGGGGGGGTCGGTGCCGCGAAGCTGTCGGTAGATGTACTGCACGGCCTCCATTTCGGAGCTGGAGGGGTCTTTCTGCAGCGTATTGTAAATAATGGAGTAATCCTGGTCGATCTCTTCCTTTTGCAGGATCACGATCTCCGTGTCTGCTTCAAGGATGAGCTCGATATTGTCTTCATCGAGCACGATATCACGTTCGAGGATGATCTCGTTACGTTCGATCGTTACGACTTCTCCTGTATCTTCATCCACGAAGTCCTCCGTCCAGCTGCGCAGCACGCGGGCGGCCAGCTTACGGCCGATGGCCTTTTCAAGGCGGGCCCGGGTAGCGGGCACCTCATCGGCCAGGTCGAAGATGTCGAGGATGGCTTTGTCTGTATCGAATCCAATGGCACGCAGAAGAGTCGTTACCGGGAACTTCTTTTTGCGGTCGATGTAAGCGTACATGACCGTATTGATGTCGGTAGCGAATTCCATCCAGGCGCCCTTGAAGGGGATGACCCGTGCGGAATAGATCTTAGTGCCGTTGGGGTGGAAGCTCTGCCCGAAGAACACACCCGGAGACCGGTGTAATTGTGATACTATAACACGTTCTGCGCCATTGATAACGAAAGTGCCTTTGGGTGTCATGTAGGGGATATTCCCCAGGAAGACATCCTGGACGATCGTCTGGAAGTCCACGTGTTCTTCATCGTTGCAGGACAAGCGTAACTTGGCTTTAAGGGGTACGCTGTATGTCAGCCCGCGCTGCATACACTCATCAATGGTGTAGCGTGGCGGGTCGATGAAGTAGTCCAGAAATTCCAATACGAAGATGTTTCTGGCATCTGTGATCGGAAAATTTTCCTGAAAAACCTTGTACAGCCCTTCGTTCATACGATTTTCGGGAGTAGTTTCCAGTTGGAAGAACTCCTGAAAGGACTTTAGCTGAATTTCAAGAAGATCAGGGTATGGTGAGGGGAGCTTTATTTTGCCGAAGTTCACTCTCTTTTCTTCGGCAGATTGTACCTTACCGTTTGACGTCATTGGCAAAAAAAATTTATATTTTCGGCAGCTTATAGCTTTCTAGAAACTGCCTGTGCTGTAATAATACCCAAAAAACCCAAAAAAGTTCAATCTGTCTGAACATATTTTGTTATACGACGATAGGCTTAGCGAGTTGTGCTACAACTGGCTAAGCCTTTAGGCACCGGAAATCAAGCGTTGAGGCTTGATTTCCGGCTTCTTTGGAAGAGGAGGTTACTTGAGTTCCACCTCTGCACCTACTTCTTCCAGTACCTGCTTAATCTTCTCGGCCTCTTCCTTAGAAGCACCTTCTTTAACCGGTGCGGGAGCGCCGTCGACGAGTTCCTTAGCCTCTTTCAAGCCGACGCCAAGGAGGCCTTTCACCTCTTTTACTACTTTCAGTTTGGCGGAACCGGCAGACTTGAGGATGACGTCGAATTCCGTCTTTTCCTCAGCAGCGGCAGCACCTTCGCCACCTCCGGCAGGGCCGGCAACGGCTACTGCAGCAGCAGCAGGTTCAATACCATATTCGTCTTTCAATATACCAGCCAATTCGTTGACCTCCTTTACAGTGAGGTTGACCAGCTGTTCTGCAAATTCTTTAAGATCTGCCATTGTAAAATGTTTTTAAAAAAGTTGTACGTTAAAATAATATATATGGTGCGTACAGCTTGGAAGCCGTATTTGTGGGCTATTCGCTCTTCGCAGCACCCTGGCGGCGAACAGCTAATAACGCTACTCTCCGCGCTCTTCCAGCGCTTTGAGAATGCCCGTGAGGGTTTGCCCGCCGGACTGCAGGGAGCTGATGACCGTCTTGGCTGGAGATTGCAGCAGTGCGATCACATCGCCGATCAGGTCTTCCTTCGACTTGAGTTCCGCCAGCTCTTTGAGCTTGTCGTCGCCGATGAACACATCGGTATCGATATAGGCGGCCTTCAGTGTGGGCTTTTCGTTGTTTTCGCGAAACTTCTTCAGGATTTTCGCAGGAGCATTGGCCGTATCCGTGAACAGGATAGCGGTCGGCCCCTTCAGCACTTCCAGAAGCTGGCCGTAGCCTTTCTCTTCCGGTGCGCTTTCCAGTGCTTGGTGGATCAGGGTATTCTTCGCGACTTTCATCTCGATACCCTTTTCAAAGCACATTCTTCTGAAATTATTGACTTGCTCTACCGATAGCGTGGAAGAATCCGTAAAATAGAAGAATTCTACAGTGGAAAATTTATCTTTCAGCGCCTCAATAGTAGCGGTCTTTTCTGCTCTTGTCATTGCTCTTCAGGTTTTGAAAAGTTACTTAACCATTGCTTTAGCGTCGATGCTGATGCCCGGGCTCATGGTGCTCGCTACTGTTACGCTTTTCACATAAGCGCCTTTGGTTGCCGCGGGGCGCATGCGGATGAGGGTAGTCAGCAGTTCGTTGGCGTTATCCCGGAGTTTATCAGCGGAAAAGGATACCCGTCCTATTGAGGAGTGGATAATACCGTACTTGTCGACCCGGAAAGAGATCTTACCGCCTTTGACGTCGGAAACGGCGGATGCCACGTCGGGCGTCACAGTTCCTGTCTTAGGGTTGGGCATCAGGCCACGGGGGCCGAGTATCCGGCCCAGCCGGCCCACCTGTGCCATTACCTGCGGCATGGCGATCACGACGTCGAAATCCATCCAGCCATTCTGTACCTGCTGGACGAGGTCGTCCAGGCCGGCATAGTCTGCGCCGGCGGATCTGGCCTCTTCCTCTTTGTCTGGAGTACAGAATACCAGTACGCGCTTGGTTTTACCTGTACCATGGGGCAGTACAACAGTACCGCGGATGGCCTGGTCGGCCTTTCGCGGGTCTACCCCCAGCCGCACATGCAGGTCGACGGAAGCGTCGAACTTGGCCGTATTGGCCTCGCGAACGAGGGCCATGGCCTCATCGAGGGAATACTGCCTGGTGTTGTCGACCTTTTTGTTGGCGGCAGCTCTTTTCTTACCTACTTTTGCCATTATACAATTGTTTTGAGGTGCTAACGCTTCATCATTGGAGGATGAAGCTCCCTGCTTGAAAAATCGATTTAAACATTGTCAGTTGCGGGCTCGCCCTGCCAGGGTGGCGTTCCTTTAACCGTGAGGCCCATGCTGCGTGCCGTGCCGGCTACCATTTTCATGGCAGACTCCACTGTGAAACAGTTGAGGTCCGGCATTTTATTTTCAGCGATGGCCCGTACCTGATCCCAGGTCACGGAACCAACCTTGTCGCGGTTGGGTTCAGCGGAACCACTCTTTTTCTTGGCGGCCTCGAGAAGCTGAACGGCAGCCGGTGGGGTTTTGACTACGAAAGTAAAGGATTTGTCCCTGAAGACCGTAATCACGACCGGCAGCAATTGCCCCTGCTTATCCTGCGTGTCGGCATTGAAGCGTTTGCAGAATTCCATGATGTTCACCCCTTTGGCGCCGAGTGCCGGGCCTACGGGAGGAGCGGGGTTTGCCGCGCCACCTCTTACCTGTAGCTTAATAAAAGTATCTACTTCCTTAGCCATTTTTCTCGCTTTAATCAAGTTGTTTGAGCTGCCAGCTCCAGGGAAGCGGTCCCGGCGAAACAGCCGGGGCTAAAGCTATGCAGCACGAATAATCACTTACGTACTTATAGTTGGGAAAACTAGGATGTCTTTTCTACCTGCATGAAGTTGAGTTCCACCTCGGTTCCCCGGCCGAATATTTTCACGATCACCTTCAGCTTCTTTTTCTCTTCATTCACCTCCTGGATATCGCCTACGAACTCGCTGAAGGGGCCGTCGATGATCTTAACGGTCTCCCCTACGATGAAGGGCTCGATCATCGCTTCGCCGGCTTCCTGCGATTCGTCAACTTTGCCGAGCATGCGGTTGGCCTCTGCCGGGCGCATCGGGATCGGGTTGTCGCGGCCCAGAAAGTGGATGACATTAGGGATGTTGGCAATGGCCTGGATGACTTCTCCGGTAAGCTTGGAGGGGGTGGCCTCGATAAGGATGTATCCCGGCAGGATGTTGCGCTCTGAGATGACCTTTTTTCCAGACCGTATCTTATATACTTTTTCGGTCGGCACCAGTACCTGAGTGATAAAGTCGTTCCAGTTGGAGCGCTCTATCTCCAGCTCAATGCGTTCCTTGATCTTTCTTTCCTTCCCACTGATCACACGAAGAGAGTACCACTTCTTATCCGGCTTGGGAGCTGAAGTAGTGGTTTCTTCTTCCTGTATTTGCTTATCCTTATCCTCAGACATAGGTATCCTTTATCCCTTAAAAATTAGAGGCTGTAAACCTGGTCGAGTATCCCGCGGGAGATGACATCCATCAGGAAAATGGCCAGCGCCAGAATGATCGAAGCTACCAGGACAACAACCGTACTGCTCTGAAGGTTGGCCCAGGTAGGCCAGGTTACTTTATTCACCAGCTCGTTGTAGCTTTCGATGATGTACAGTTTCAACCTTTCCATCCTTATCGGTTTTGCACGGGCAGGGGAATTTTCATGTTTTCCTCCGCCTGTATATTTTGCACGGGCAGGAGGACTTGAACCCCCAGCCTACGGTTTTGGAGACCGTCGC
>CAYVVK010000490.1:0-5347 GCA_964454855.1 uncultured Phaeodactylibacter sp.
GGTGATGCCGGTGGTCAGCCCTACGGTTCCCAGGGCGGAGCAAGCTTCAAATACCAGGGGAAAGGGCTGTTGAGGATCGAGCAGCAGCAGAAAAAAGGTGCCCGCAGAAAACACGAGCAGGTAGAAGAAAAAATTGGCCACCGCCAGCCGTATTTTCGGGATGGGGATGGCATTGCCGGCGAAGGTGATCTTCCGCCTCTCCCGCAGCACGGCCATCATAACCGCGTAAAGGGAAGTGATGGTGGTAGACTTGATGCCGCCGCCCGTTCCGGAAGGGGAAGCGCCGGAGAGCATAAGCAGGACGAGGATGAAGAGGATCTCGGCAGACAGCTCACCGGTAGGAAAGGTGCTGAAGCCTACGGTAGTCAGGGAAGTCATGCTTTGGAAAAAGGAAAGCAGCAGTTGTTCCTGGGTGGTGTAGATAGAGAACTGTCGTTCGAAGAAGAACAGCAGGGCCGTTCCCAGAAGGATGATGCTGATGGTAAAGCGCAGGATGATGCGGGTGGTGAAGGTCAGCCCTTCCCTTTTCCCGCGCAGGTATTCGTAAAGGTCGGTAAAGACGATGAAGCCCATAGAGCCGGCGATGGACAGGAAGCTTATGGTAAGGCTCACGCCCGGAGACCTGCCGAACCCCAGCAGGCTGTCGTTAAAGAGCGTCAGGCCTGCCGTGCAAAATGCAGATACGCTATGAAAGATAGCCTGCCAGGCGGCGCCTTCCACCCCTTCCCGGCGAAAGAAATAATAAAGGGAAAGGGCGCCCAATGCTTCGAGGGTAAAGGAAAATATGGCCACGCTGCGCACAAAGTTCACCACTCCCATGCGCCTGGGCAGGCTGTAGTCGGATTTGATCAGCTCGATGTTTCCGGGGGAGAGGCTGCCCTTGCCCCAAAGTACTACCAGAGAGAGGATAGACATGTACCCCAGCCCTCCGATCTGTACGAGCAGCAGCAGCAACAATTCACCGGCAAAGTTGTAGGAATCCGGCGTGCTTACGGTGATCAGCCCGGTGGTGGAAACGGCGGAAATGGCGCTGAAGGCCGTATCGATCAGCTGCACCTCACCCTGGTGGAAAAAGGGGATGGATAATAAGAGGGCGCCGCTCACCATAATGAAGAGGTATCCCCAGATAAGGGCAGAGAGTGGAGACAGGCCCGCAACCTTAGGCATCAACCTTCTGAGCATAATACCAATTAACTGTAAGTTGAGTAGGGCAATAATGAAAACAAGTATTTTGCCCGATTGTGCAACCAGCCCTATAAAGCCGCTGCAATATCTTCCATTCGGGGGCTGCTCACCAGTATTTCATCTACCACGACCAATTCGACAAAATTGCGGTTTCGGTCGAAGGAATCGGTGTAGGCTTCATTGAAATAGAACTGCAGGTCGTCAAAAAGGCTGCAGCGTATGAGTAGATAGTGGCCACGCCTGGGGTCAAACACCGCCATGAGAAAGGCGGTGGCCTGGTGCCGGGGGGAGCAGAGCAGGAAAAGGGGATAGTCAAAATAGGGCGCATGCCAGAAGCCGAACAGGTTGGCCTCGAAGAGCGGGTAGAATAATTTTTGAGGGGCATGGCCCTGTCCCTGCAGATGTTGCTTCAGTTTTTCCAGGCGGCTTTCCATTCTGTGCAGGGGCACCTCCTTCTTAGGCAGGCTTGCATAAGGCATCCATTTACGGTTTCGCAGCTCGTAGTATTCTACGTCTCCAATGCGCAGTTTGTAATCGAAGCGGGGATAGCGGGGCACCACATAGCCCGGGTAAAAGAAGCGAAAGCCCTGCTCCATGCAGTAATCGATCTCCTGCAGCATGGTGAAGATCCCCAGGCTGTATTGCTTGTACCTGGGGTCGTAAATGCCCATTATGCTGGCTGCGCTCTGCCGGCCGAGGTCGAAGAAGCTCAGAGCGATGAGCTGGCCCTTGTCATAGACGGCCACCTCATGGGTATTGTAGATGTTGTAGTCTTCGCCGTCCAGCAGAGAATCTTTGAGGGAAGGGGCGAGTATGCCGGGGAAGGAGGCTTTGTAGCGGCGATAGAGCAGTTCCTTTTCCCGGCTGAGGCCAGCAGGGCGGATCTCGGTGCGAAAGGCCCGCTGGTTCCTGCGGATGATCTTGCGCAGGCTCTTTCGGAAGGAATACTCCTGAAGCGGGAGCCGCACCCATACGGCGGAGTAGAAGGCCTTGCCGAAGCACAGGAAGTGCGTCGTGAAAATGGTTTGCCCCATGCGATACCATCCCCTCGCCAGATAATCGTCCAGTTCCTCGGGAAGCATCACTTCGGGGTACTTCTTTTCTGCAAACATCAGTGAGACGTGGGAATTACCGCTGCTAGGCCTTTTCATTACCTGTTTTCAAAATGATCAAATGCGCTTCAAGCTAACAATTAATATTGAAAACTCGTTCTATCGGCCTGTAAAATCCGGCAGCTGTGCGGAATATCTTCTTCTTTTCAGGGCGCGTATTTCAGCAGCTGGGCCACTGCGGTTTCCAGGCTGCATTCCTCCTGCAGGATATCGAAAACCGCGACCGGGTTTTCGCACAGGCCCCGGCGGCGGTCCAGCAGCTCGTGGTAGGTGTTCTTGTGCTTTAGGCCGAAGCCGAAGAAACGGCAGTTGTAGAGGTGGAAGTTCAGCTGTATGGGGTCGAAGACAGCTATGGGGCAGAGGCTTTCCGGCTGTTGGGAAGCGCAGAGCAGGAAGGTGGGAAACTCGAGGAAAGGGAAAGCCCGCCTGTCGTAAAAACGAATGTCAAAATGACGGTAGTCCAGCACTGAGGAAGCGGCCGAATGTTTGGCCAGCTGCTCCTGGAGGCGGTACAGCCCGCGCCGCACATAATGGATGGGAATGTCTGTTTCCGTAAGATGGGTGAAGGGTTTCCAGCTGCCGCTTTTCAGCTCATAGTACTCCAGGGGCCCTATCCGGTGTTTGTAGTCGAACTCGGCATTGCCCGGCACGACGTAGCCGGGATAGTAGTAGCGCAGGCCCTGCTCCTGAGCGTAGGCGATCTCCACCAGCATGGTGAAAAAGCCGAGGCTGTATTTTTGGTAGGCCGGGTCATAGATCCCCTGCTTGCTGTACAGGCTTTCCTTGCCCCGGTCGAAGAAGCTGAAGGCCACCAGTACGTCGCCATCGTATATCCTCACTTCTCTGGTGTCAAGGGCGAGTTCGCCCCTGCCGTTGTCCAGTATCTCCTCTCCGGAGCCCAGGGCGCGCCTGGGAAAATCCCGGGCATAGAGCCGGTTGACGCGGTTTTTCTCCGCATCGAAACGGGCAGTGTGGCCCGCTTCTACCCTGAACCGCCCCTGATTGCGGCGCCACAGCCTGCGCAGGCTTTTGCGAAAGGCGTAGCCTTCCAGAGGCAGGCGGGTGGGAATGGTGGAAAAAACCCGCTTTCCGCCTTCCACGGGAAAGAACATAAAATGAGAGGTGTAGATGGCCTGCCCCATGCACCGCCATCCCGACGCCAGGTAATCGTCCAGTTCCTCCGGCGATACCTTTTCCGGGTATCTTATTCTTGAAAACACGGCCCCAAAGTAAGGAGTAATTTTCGAGAAAGAAAAGCCCAGACGCCCAGACGCCCAGACGTTCCGACGTTCCGACGTCCAGACGTTCCGACGTCCAGACGTCATGGCATCCGGTACACCCCGCCCACATTCCAGCGGGTAGACAGGCCGATGTTGCGCCCCGAAAGGGTTCTGGCGCCCCCGAGCACAATGCCGAAGCTGGGAACGACAGGGATGTAAACGGTGCCGCCGATGCGCAGCCAGTCGGAGCCGGCGCCCCCGCTGATCTGGGTGTCGACGCCGCTGTTCAGGGTGTTGTAGGATTCCATCCAGCCTTCCACGTAGTAGCGGGTGGCGCCGTAGCCGGCCCGGAAGAGAATGGGGATAGCCGATTGCAGCTCCTCGACGATGCGGAAGTCGACGCCGCTTTGCAGCTGGAAGAAGAAGCCGGAATAGGACACATACTGGCCGGAGAAGCGCCCCTGAAAGGTAATGGCGCGTTGGCCGATAGGGGTTTCGGTATCCTTGGGATAGCCGGACATTGGGGCGCTCAGGCCTACGGAGGTCAGCAGGTTGAGGTAGCCGGCGGTATATTCTTTATACTGGTTGCGGTATTTTAGGAAAACGCCTCCGTCCTGCAACCCCCGGTTCGTTTCGTCTATCCATAAGTAGGGGATGTTGATGACCAGGGATACGGTGTCTGTGAAGCCGTGTTCGATGAAGAGGTTGAGCGACTCGGTGGTGAGCCTTTCCCTCTCCTCCTCGGTGCCGAAAAGATAGCTGTTGAAGGATTCAGTGGAATAGCTCAGCGCAATATCTGTAGCCTTCGGTTGGGGCATAAACCCGCTGATGGGGCCCTGGGCAAGCAAGCCAGCCGGCAATAGGCAAAGCAAAAAGGAAGTAAAAAAGTACATCTGGCCAGGCATAGGAAATGAAAGTTTACGGTGTGGGCACAAAATAAAGCTTATTGGGTTAGAAGCGGAGTCGCCCATTGAACATAAGCGGACAATTGATAACTACCTGCCTAAGGTTATGGAAATTGCGCTTTGCCAAGGGCGTAAAGCCAAAAAATTAGCCTATCTTTGCCCCCTTAAATTCAAACAATAGAAGGCTTGGCAGATAGTTTAGTCATCATCCCAACTTATAACGAAAAGGAGAATATCGTCCGGATGCTGGAGAAGGTATTCTCTCTGGAGAAAAGCTTTCACGTGCTGGTGGTGGACGATGGCTCGCCCGATGGCACCGCTGCCCTGGTGAAGCAGAAACAGAAGCGCTATGCCGGCCGCCTTTTCCTCATAGAGCGTTCCGGAAAGCTGGGGTTGGGAACCGCCTACATTGCCGGCTTCAAGTGGGGCCTGGAGCGTTCCTACGATTACTTCTTCGAGATGGATGCCGACTTTTCGCACAACCCCCTGGATTTGCTGCGGCTGTACGCCGTCTGCCTGGAAGGAGGGGCGGATGTGGCGGTAGGCTCGCGTTATGTGCCGGGAGGGAAACTGGAGAACTGGCCCTTCGACCGGATCTTCCTATCCAAAGGCGCTTCTTTTTACGTGCGCTGCATCACCTGGATGCCGGTCAAGGACCCCACGGCGGGCTTCATCTGTTACCACCGGCGGGTGCTGGAGGCCATCGACCTGGACAAGATCCGTTTTGTAGGCTATGCTTTCCAGATCGAGATGAAGTTTGCCGCCTACATGCTGGGTTTTCGGATCGAAGAAGTGCCTATTACTTTTGCCGACCGGCTGGAAGGTTCTTCCAAAATGTCAAAAGGAATTGTCAAGGAAGCCATACTGGGCGTATTGCAAATGCGCCTGCGGAGCTTTTTCAATAGCTACGCCGTGGAGACGGCCT
>CAYVVK010000491.1:0-5345 GCA_964454855.1 uncultured Phaeodactylibacter sp.
CCTATTCCCCCTGGCACGGCGGTTTTTTTCGCTTTGATCCGGAAACGCAGCAATTTGAAATCTTCGACCTGCCGGAAGCTCACGATTTTTGTGAAGACCGCCGGGGCTTCATCTGGATTGCGAGCGTGAACGGATTGTATCGCTTTGATCCGGCATCGCAAAGCTTTTTGCGCTACGAAGAAGCGGACGGTTTGGCCGGCAACGTCGTGCAGGCCATCGAGGAAGACGATGCCGGCCACCTTTGGATCGCTACTGACAACGGCCTTTCCCGCTTCGATCCGGAAACCTATACTTTTCGCAATTATTTCCAGTCAGACGGCCTGCCCGCCAATAAATTTTATTATCCATCCTACAAAAACGAAGGGGGAGAGCTGTTCTTCTGGGGGGAATTCGGCCTACTGTATTTTCATCCCGACAGCATACGCGATAATACCATTCCTCCCAAATTAGCTTTTACCGGGCTGGATTTGTTCGGCGAACCGGTTCCGGTCGGAGAAGATAGTCCTTTGGATAAGCATCTCTCTGTTACCCGGCAAATCGATCTTTCCTACTGGCAGAACGATCTGACGATACACTATGCCGCTCTCCATTTTAAGAATCCGGGAAAAAACAGCTATCAGATCAGGCTGGACAACTACGATGACGCCTGGCGCGATGCGGGTCACCAACGCTTCGCCAACTACACCAACCTCGATCCGGGCCGATATACTTTCCGGGTTCGGGCCGCCAATAGCGATGGGGTGTGGAACGAGCATGACATCGCTCTATCTATCACCATCCGGTCGCCCTGGTACTGGAACGGGTGGACAAAAGCGCTATACCTGTTGCTGTCGCTGGGAATGATCCTGGGCATTTACCGCTTCCAGCTCAACCGCCGCCTGGCCCTGGCCGAAGCCTCCCGCCTCAAAGAACTGGACAGCTTCAAAACCAAGCTGTATACCAACATCACTCACGAATTTCGCACCCCGCTCACCGTCATCCAAGGGATGATGGACAACATAAAGGGCTATGATGAAGAAAAAAATATCGTCAAACGCAACAGCCAGAACCTGCTCAACCTCATCAACCGCCTGCTCGGCCTGTCGAAACTCGATGCCGGCAAACTGGAGCTGAATTTGGTGCAGGGGGACATCCTGCCCTTCCTGCGCTACGTCACCGAATCCTTCCACTCCTTTGCGCTCAACCAGAAGATCAACCTCAATTTTTACTCCGATGCTGAGGAGATCATCATGGACTACGACCCGGAGAAGGTGCTGGAGGTGCTGTCGAACCTCCTGTCCAATGCGCTGAAGTTCACCCCGGAGTATGGGAAGGTGCAGGTAGTAGCCAGTGTGCAGCGGGCAGTTAGCAGTGGGCAGTATGCAGACAACTACCAGGGTAGCCGTTCCGATTTCCGACTTCCGATTTCCGATTTCCTGCAGCTAACTGTAACTGATACGGGCATTGGCGTTACTCCGGACAGGCTATCCCAGATCTTTGACCGCTTTTATCAGGCAGAAGCGGAGAGTACGCGCCGGGCGGAGGGTACAGGTATTGGTTTGGCGCTCGTAAAGGAGTTGGTGGAGCTGATGAATGGACAAATTGAGGTGGAGAGCACGGTATGCGAAGGGGCAAAATTTACGGTGAAGCTGCCTATTACTAAAAGTGCTGAACCTGTGGATGGCCCGCCCGCACCCCTCAATCCCCTAGTTCCTCCGCCGAGTGGCTTCGGCGCTCGCGGAAAGGGGAAGCCCACCCATAGCTCCGTAGAGGCCATTGCGCCAGCTGCCCCCCAGCCCCCTGAAGAAGGGGGAGTGCTGGCGCGAGCCACTGAATCAACCAATACCATTCTGATAGTCGAAGACAACCAGGATGTGATGAAATACCTGACCTCCTGCCTGTCCTCTCCCTACTTTGGAGGGCGGCGGCCAAATGACCCGTATGGGGAGGGGGCTTACCAACTCCTCTACGCCCGCAATGGCCGCGAAGGCATTGAACAGGCCCTGGAGCACATCCCCGACATCATTATCAGCGACGTGATGATGCCGGAAGTGGATGGCTTCGAGCTGTGTAAAACACTGAAGGGGGACGAACGCACCAGCCATATCCCCATCATCCTGCTCACCGCCCGGGCGGATATGGCCTCTAAACTGGAAGGGCTGGAATACGGGGCGGATGCCTACCTGGCCAAACCTTTCCAAAAAGAAGAACTGGAGGTGCGCCTGCGCAAGCTGATCGAACTGCGGCAAAAGTTACAGGCCCGCTACAACCAGCCTGATTTCCAGCCGGAGCCCGCCACGCAGAAAGAGGATGCCTTTGTGCTGAAAGTCAAAAATTATGTGCTGGACAAGCTGGAGGACGAAAGCCTCGGCATCGAAGAGCTGAGCGAAGCGCTTCACCTCAGCCGGGGGCACCTGCACCGCAAGCTCAAGGCGCTAACAGGTAAGACGCCCTCTCATTTTATGCGGCAGGTCCGTTTGCAGGAGGCTTATAAATTATTGCAGGAGGGCAGCCTTAATGTCTCGGAAGTGGCGTATCGGGTGGGGTATAAGGACCCGGGCTACTTTTCTAGGCTTTTTTCTAAGGCCTACGGTAAGCCGCCGAGTGAGGTGTAATCGTCAAGCGGCAACATAGAGTTGCCGCTTGACTTACAAATGGGCGGGACGGGGAGCGTGTATAAGCCGGTAGGGCGAGGCAGCCAAGGGCAAGCCATACATCCTACATCCGAAATCTTCAATCCCTCAATCCTCAATAGGGTTGATTTAAACATTCAGGCATTTCGGATTTGGCGCCTCAGGCAGAGCTGCAGGAACGATGTCCAGGGACTGCGCTCCGCTCAATGTAGAGGTCACGGATTCGCCTACGGCAGATTTACGGGTTTTCAAAGGGTTGAGCCTGGATAAAAAATTTGGGCTTGCCTTTAGGATGACTCATATTTCCTTCCAACTCAAAGTTGTCGCCTGACGGCGGCCCACCGCCACGCGCCCACCCCCTGGTACACCATACAAAGAATCTCCGCATACACCACTATTTTCTGCGCCGAGGCCTGCAGCAGCAATGCTCCCGGCGAACTCCAGGAGCGCGGGCCGAAGAGCATGATCGCGACCTGGATGAAGAGGATGGCGCAAAAAACAGCGAAAGCCCGGGCGTAATGGTTGGGGTAGCCCGGCTCCTGGTAGATGGACCAGCCGTAGAAGAAGGACATTACCAGGAAGGCAATGAAGCCTACTCGTACAAAAATGGTGTGCCGCCAGTAATTCGCGTCCAGCGGGTGCAGGCCGATGCCGATGTAGCTGAAGGCGGCCACCAGCCCGGCAAGCATGGCCAGGAAAGCGGTGAGGCGGGCCCCCTTATTCCTGAAAAAAGTAGGCAGGGCCAGAAAAAAAGCGATCAGGCTGATGCCCGTCACGCCCAGCGCCGCCTGAAAGAGCCCCTGGCTGGTGTCGTTGGGCAGGCCGATGAGGCTGTTGTCGCGGCCCAGGTCGCTGAAATAGTTGTACCAGAAGTCATACCCCTCGCTGCTGCGGTCGTGAATGGTGCCGCCGGGATAATTTACCATGGCCACACTGCTCAGCACGAAGAAGAGCAGGGCGCCGAAGATGGCAAAGAGGATGATCTGGCGTTGAAGGTGGTGCATTGGTGGATTTGGTGGATTGGTTTTGCGGTATAATGGTGTATCGGATTGTTGCATCTGGCTTCTGGCATCTTAAATCTGGCATCTGTATCTCCTACAAAAGTACCCATTCATTTCTTTCCTCACCAATGAGTGCCTGGACAATATCAATGGAACAATATAGCCATTTGACCCAGGCGGGTTTCGCTACGCTCAACAATCGAACCGGAACCCCAGGAAAATGGCTCCTGGCGGCTCGAATTCAAAGCAAATGGGTATGATTAAAATTGTCTGGGCACTTACACCAACACACCAGCTGCCGGGCGGCAATCACCCCACCTCCGACTCCTCCCGTTCCGACAACACGATCACCTCCCCCGTCTGGCCGTTCATTTCGATCCAGTCGCCCGTTTCCAGGCTGATGTGCGCCGGCAGTTGGGTAATGGCCGGGATGCGGGACTCCCGCAGTATGATGGAAGCGTGCGACAGCAGGCCACCCACATAGGAAATGACGCCGTCCACCTGGGAGAAGTAGGGCACCCAGCCCGGGTCGAGGGCGTCGGCCACCAGGATGGTTTTTTCGAAGGGGGGAGGCTCCAGGCCCTCCAGATTGGCGGAGGAGAGGCGCCAGACGCGGCCCTCTACCTTGCCGGGATAAATGCCGATGCCGGTATGCTGCTTTTCCTTTTCCCCGCCCACATTGGCCAGCACCTGCAGGGGCAGGCGGCGCTGATACCGGTTACAGAGGAAGGTGTCCATATCCCAGCCGGCGGGGGAGGGGCTGCTGCTCTTTTTCAGGCTGCGGGCAGCATATTCACCGGCGAAATAGGCGGCCAACACCTCCGGGCGATGTTTCCAGAAAGGGAAATCGGTGCGTTCCAGCATTTCCCTGCGGAACTGCCAGAACAGCTTCATGGCCTCATCGCGCAGCCACTCGCGGGTATGGATAAGGCGGATCACTCCGGAAAACAGCTGCTCCCAGAAGCCGGTTTTTTTCTTTCGGCGCCGGTATTCAAAAGGCGGTTCGCTGATGACCATTTCCGGAAGGAGCTGCCGCCATTCCGCTTCCGTGTATTCGTAGAAGCGCTTCTGCCCGATGTCGGATTCGTAGAAGCCGCGGTGGCCGAAGCGCTCCAGGAATTCATCCCGGGTGATCATCCCGGTTTTCAGGTAGTTAAAGGCCTTCAGGTAATCCGTACTGGTGCTTTTATGCCGCAGGGCGCCCGATAATTTCGAGAGCATTCCCAGCCTGTCGAGTAGAGTGGCTGGGCCGGACATGGCGCCGGTCAGTATCTGCATGTTGGTGACCAGGCCAACATACAATTGCCGGAAATCAGACAGCCATTCTTCGAATGCTTCCTTGGGGTTATTCTCCCAAAGCAGGCCCCGGTACTTTTGCCGGAAGGCGAATTCTCCTCTGGCCTTGTTCATCCAGGCCCTTACTTCCCCGGAAGCGTCAGACTGCTGCCCCAGCGCTTTTAAAAAGACAGGGATCTTGGCCAGCACCCGGTGCGGGCGCAGCCCTACCCGATAGAAGTCTTCGGCGCCTACCGAGTCGTCTCGTCGGATTCCCGATTATTCGGTAGCCGCCCACGGACAATACGTAGTGGCTCTTCTCGACTCACTTGATATTGCATCCGCCCATTTCGTGGCGTACTCCATGTCGGGCGGCGTCACCCTCGAAGCATATGGCATTGCTCCCGAGCGAGTAGCTTCCGCCGTCATGTTATCCGCCATCGGCGTGCAAGAGCTC
>CAYVVK010000492.1:0-5311 GCA_964454855.1 uncultured Phaeodactylibacter sp.
GGTTTGTCGGGAATGGGAGATTTGTCTGAGGCCGGCAACTTTACCGGGAGTTCCAGGCTCAGGCTCATCCATTTGCCGTTCTTCAGGCTGGCCTGTATCCTGCCCTGTAAGGCCTCGGCCAGTTTGGCGGCGATGATGATAGGGAGATAACTTTGTTTGTAATTGGTATCGAACTCCCCCTTATTGGCCAGGCCGAGCAGTTGTTCTATCTCTTCGGGAGAGATGGAGCGGTTCTCAAAATTCACCTTGAATTGCAGCAGGGCGCTGCCTTTCCGGTTGCCCTTGGGTTGCAGGAAGATCTCGGCAGTGCTGCCTGGCTGGCTGTTGCGGATGGCGGTCTCGATGAGGTTGTACAAGATCTGGGAAAACTTTTGCTGGTCGGTAATGATGGCCGGTGGGAGCCTTCCGGAAAATTCAAAGGCCAGAGACAGGCCCGTCTGTTCGCTGCGGATGCGGGTCACATTCTTCAGCATCCGCATGGCCTCCTCCAGGCTCAGTTCTGATTCTTTTACTTCTACGGAGGGTTCCTTGAGCAGGGAGAGGTTGAGCCAGTTATTGAGCGCAAAGGAGAGGTGGTCGAGCGAGGATTTCAGGCCGTTGATGTAATCCTGCTGCTGGCCGCTGGTCGGTGTCTTCTCCAGCAGGTAAAGCAGGTTGACCATGGAAGCGATGGGCGTGCGTACATTGAAATTGAATTCGGAAAGCATGTCCTCCTCAATAGGCAGCGGGGCAGAATCCATGGGTTTGGTTTCCACGTCCTCCTGGCCATGGGCCTTTTTAAGCTCGGTAATGTCCTGTATGCCGCCCACCAGAACAATGCGGTTAGATTGCTCGTCATAATTGACCTGCGCCTTGATCTGCAGGTGCCGCACCAGAGTATTGTCGATGACAATGCGATGGTCGATATGGTGCGGCTGGCCATCTTTTATGGCCTGTTCGAAAAAAGCTTCCACCCGCTCGCGGTCTTCCACATGCACGTACTTCAGATAATCGGAAAGGGTAGGTTCAAGGCTATAAGGAGGGAATCCGAAGAAGTGGAAGATCTCTTCATCCCATTTCATGGCGTTGTTGACGATGTCCATCTCCCATTTACCGAAGCGGGCGATCTGGTGGGCGAGCTGGTTGCGGCGCTCGTTGTGGCTGAGCTCATTGGCCTTCTTCTGCAGCCGGGCCTGTGTTTCAAAACGTTGCAGGGAATAGCGGATGGTGCGCGCCAGGCTGCGGGAGTCGAAGTCGCCCTTTACCAGGAAGTCCTGAGCGCCTGCCCGCACGGACTGTATGCCCATGATCTCGTTTTTGAAGCCGGTGAGTACGATGACCGGTATATCGGGAGCTTTCTCCCGGAACAGCTGAAGGGTTTTGAAGCCTTCCACGTCTTCCAGTTTGAGGTCCAGCAATACGAGGTCGGCCTTGAATTCCTTCAGGAAATCCAGGCCGTCACTGAGCGATTCCGACTTGAAAAGCGTGTGCTTCAGAGCGGCATCCTTCAGATAGGCCTCGATCAGGGCAATATCGGCGGGATTGTCCTCGATGATCAGAATATTAGTCGTACTCATATCCTATTTACTAGCATTTTAACCACGCACACTCTCCAGGCTACGCAGCACGAAGGTCAGGCTACCATAGAAGGCAATATAGCTGTCGACAACCAGAATTCTTCAATTTTATGGATGATCTCAAAGAATTTATCAAAGTCAATGGGCTTGTTGATGAAGCAGTTGGCGTGCAGGTCATAGCTGTTCAGCACGTCGGAACCGTCATAGGAGGTGGTCAACACCACCACCGGAATTCTCCTGAGCCGCGGGTCGCCCTTCAGTTCCTGCAGCACCTGCCGCCCGTCCCACTTCGGGAGGTTGAGGTCGAGCAGGATGAGGTCGGGAGTAGTGCTGTTTGCATAAGTACCTTCTTTACGCAAATACCGAAGCGCCTCAATGCCATCCGCCATGACTTCCAGGATGATCTCCTTTTTACTCTCTTTGAAAGCTTCCTGGGTCAGCCGGACATCGCCGGGGTTATCTTCTATAAGCAATATAGTGTAGGGCCGGGTTCTGTTTACCATTACTGAATATGATTTGGCCGAACGCGAAATGCCTCTGCTTTCGTACCGGTCTTTATGAGGTAAAAAATTTGTGTTGTTCCAATAAGGTGTAATCGCTCAGGGAATATACTTCACAATGGGGGCTTGGGTGTGTTGAAAAGGCAATGGATGTGCCGGGGCCGCTTTATCCTTATCTGTAAAAGTAAAGATTTTTAGGAATTTTCGGGCAGCAGCCCCGGCATTTTATCGGCTTCTGCCGGGAGAATTATCCTCTTTTAAGCCTCTAACTGCCGCCGTCTTGCCTATATTTGACCAAATTTTTCTGACTATGCAAAGTTTCGGGCCTCTCAGGGAATCCTTCGAACAATATCTCCGGGAACATACTTTTCAACAGGCTCCGGGCGAGTTGTATGCGCCCATTAATTATATCATGGGAATCGGGGGAAAACGCCTGCGGCCGGTACTGGCCCTGTTGGCTCACCAGGCCTTCCGCTCCGGCCCTGAAGGGGCCCTGCCGGTAGCCATGGCCGTAGAGATCTTTCACAACTTCAGCCTCGTCCACGACGACATCATGGATGAGGCCCCTCTCCGCCGGGGAAAAACGACCGTCCACGAGAAGTACGGCCTCAATGCCGGCATCCTCTCCGGAGACGCCATGCTGATCTACGCCTATGCGTTCCTGGCCCGGGTAGAGCAACAACAGGCCATTCCCGCCCTGCTGAGGGTATTCAACAAGGTGGCCATCGAAGTGTGTGAAGGCCAACAATACGACATTAACTTTGAGTCTCGCCAGGACGTCACCATTCCGGAATATCTCAAAATGATAGAACTCAAAACGGCAGCCCTCATCGGAGGGAGCCTCGAGATGGGCGCCATTGCCGCTCAGGCCCCGGAAGAAGACGTGGCCCGGCTGGCTGCTTTCGGCCGGCAGATCGGCATTGCCTTCCAGTTGCAGGATGACTACCTGGATACTTTCGGGGACCCCGAAAAGTTCGGCAAAAAGGTAGGAGGGGATATCGCCCAGAACAAGAAAACCTTCCTCATCCTCAAAGCACAGGAGCTGGCGCAGGGCGCTACCCGGGCGCGCCTGGAGCAATATATGTCTACCAATCCCGAAGAGGAAGCCCAGAAGATAGCGGCCGTCACCTCCATTCTCCGGGAACTGGGTATCCCCGGGCTGGCCCGGGCCCTGAAGGAGGAGTATCAGGAAAAAGCCTTCGCCCAGCTGGAGCAGCTAGGCGCGCCCCGGGAGCGTAAGGAGGAGTTGCGGGAGTTGGCCCTCGGCCTGATGGAGCGGGAGGCTTAATGCCCCGGCCTATTCTGCAGCCACATCCTGCTCGAAGAATATCTTGCCGTTCCACCAGTTCTTCTCTATCGTAGAATCGTATTTGCGGTAAAAATTGAGGGCCGGCTCATTCCAGTCCAGCACCTGCCATTTTACCAGCCGGCATTCCTTCCTGCGGGCCTCCTCCAGAAAGGCTTCGAATAAACTCTGCCCTATGCCGTAGCCCCGGTAGCCTTCGCGCACGACGAAATCTTCCAGGTAGAGCATTCGCCCTTTCCAGGTGGAGTAGGTCATATAATACAGGGCCATGCCCAGAATGCCATCTCCGTTCTCCGCGACCAGCGTTTCAAATATGCCGGCCTCATGATCGCGGTAGTAATCGTCCAGAGTGGCGACGAACTCCTGTTCTTCTTTTTCATAAACGGCCAGCTCATGCACCAGGCCGTGCACGGCAGGGAGGTCTTCCCGCTGCCCCAGCCGGATTTGGGTGTCCATCTTTTTCATGGCAGTAGTAGTTTTAAAACTTTAATTACCTTCTCACTTCGAAATCGTCAAAGCCCTTGGAGCTTCCTTCTTCCACCTCGACCTCTTCCACGCGGGCGCGCTCGGGCCCCTTATGGCACCAGTCAATGAGTTCTTGAACGTCGGACTCTTCTCCTTCCAACTCGGCGTAGACGCTGCCATCGGGCTCATTGCGCACGAAACCATTGACGCCCACTTCCCTGGCCTTGTCGCGGGTGGAGGCTCTGAACCAGACGCCTTGTACTTTTCCGGTGATGCGAAGGTTGTAGTGTTTCATTTTACTAGGGATTGCGATGATGATAAAAAAAACGGGGCATTTCGGAAAGAAACCCGAAATGCCCCGTTTATCTAACGGCAAAATCTAGAAAAAAGATCGAAACCGGTCAGTGTTTTATAAAACGTTGCTGAACGATCTCCTCTCCCAGCCTGGCCTGCAGGTTGTAAAGCCCGGCGGGCAGCTGTCCCAGCCGGAGTTCGAGCTGTTGCCAGCCGGGTTGAAGCTGCTCGTCCTGCCGGCGGTACACCAGTTTCCCCGATGAACTGAAAATGGAGAGGCTGAAAGTGCCGGCAGCCGGGGCAAAAGCCTGTACCCGGAGGAAATCATCCGCCGGATTGGGGAAGCAGTTTACTTTAAAGGACTCTTTTCCGTAAGCATCCTCCTGGCTGCTGAGGGCCTCCAGGCCGCTTGCCACGAACAGGCCATCGGTGACATAGGCGGTTTCCCCTTCCTGCAGCTGAATGCGCAGGATGCGCTCCTGTGCCCTGGCGGCATCCCAGTGCTTTATCGTAAAGGGCTCTCCGGCCTGCATGCCTTCCGCAGCAGCCGTGCCGGGGTCATCGCCCCAGAAGGCCAGGGCCAGGTTCTCTCCCCGAAAGGTGGCGCCGCCGCACAATAGGCCAGCCTGGTTGAATACGCCCAGCTCGTCACCCGGCGACAGCCAGCCTTCCGCTACCTCCGCCGGCACCACCAGGGTGGCGTTATTGCCGGTGTTCAGGCCGTTCAGCTCATAGTAGGCGAGGTTTCTGCCCGACAGGGAGAAGGGCGGAGTAGCTCCTTCGCTGTTGTCGCTGTAGAGGAGTGTTGTGGGCCCTGCTGCTTTGAGCTGATAGCCCTGCGTGGGTTCCAGGGTGCCGATATTGTCGATGCCTAGCATGGGGATATAGCTGGCGCCGAAATTGTCTTTGAGCAGTATCAGCTCTTCGTTTATGCCCGCCATTTCGGAAGAAACGGGGCTGGGGCTGTCACGCAGGTAAGCGATGATCTGCCATCCGCTCTCTATGGGGATGGGCGTTTGGGAAGGAGCTGCCCCCTGGTATACCTCCCCCAATTCTTAGACCAGAGAAGCCGAATATTTAGTTGGAATAAAACTCACCTTTTTGCCGAAAAAAACCTCTGCGGGTTTCTTGTAACTTAGAGATTCGTGGCCTCTTTCATGGTTGTAAAATCTCATGTATTCTTCCGTTCC
>CAYVVK010000493.1:0-5310 GCA_964454855.1 uncultured Phaeodactylibacter sp.
GTAAGATGCAGGACGACATTACCGACGGCGTGAACTGGCTCGTTGAAGAAGGCATCGCCGACCCGGAAAAGGTGGCCATCTACGGCGCCAGTTACGGAGGTTACGCCACCCTGGCCGGCATCACTTTCACGCCGCAGCTCTACGCCTGCGGGGTGGATTATGTGGGGGTCTCCAACCTGTTCACCTTCATGAACACCATCCCTCCCTACTGGAAACCGTACCTGGAGATGCTGTACGAAATGGTGGGCCATCCCGAAAAGGATGAGGAGCTGCTGGCCTCCGCTTCGCCCGTCTTTCACATCGATAAGATACAGGCGCCGCTCTTCGTGGTGCAGGGCGCCAACGACCCCCGGGTAAATATCGACGAATCCGACCAGATCGTGCGCTCCCTGCGGGAACGGGGTATCGACGTGCCCTATATGGTCAAATACAACGAAGGCCACGGCTTCTCCAATGAGGAGAACCGCTTTGAGTTCTACAAGGCCATGATGGGCTTTCTGGAGCGCCATATCGGCCATTAAATTTCAACATTATTATCCCCGCTGTGTTAGGGCAGTTATGGAAAATATTGAGCAGTACATGCTCGAAGCGGTGGCCTGTGCCCGTAAGCACAATACCCCGTACGGAGCAGTGATCGTCGAACCCTCTTCCGGCAGAAAACTGATCGTGGCCAACAGCGTAGGCGCGGAGAACGACCCCACGGCCCATGCCGAAGTAAACGCTATCCGCGAGGCGGCCCGGCAGGGCCTGCGCCTGCAGGGCAGCATACTGGTGAGCACCTGTGAGCCCTGCCCCATGTGCGCTATGGCAGCGATATGGGCCGGCGTCGGGGCCATTTACTTCGGTGCCACTATAGACGATGCGGCCCGGCACGGCCATCAGGTGCGCATCTACGCGCAGCAGCTGGCGGCAGAGGCCTGGTATGAAATAGAGGCCCGGGGCGGTATACTGCGGGAACAATGCCTGGCGCTGTTCTGACGGCTGGTTTTCCCCGGCCGGCGTCCATTGATCAACGGTAATGGGCCAGACATCAAACGTACTCCAGCCTTAGCCTACTTTTTCTTTATTTGTCAGAAAAAAAATGAACCGTTCATTACCTCCTGTTTTCTGGGAGGGCATTGCAGCGGTAGCTGTCGTCAAGCTGCTCATCCACCTGTACGCCAACCAGTACTACGGCTTTCACCGCGACGAATTTCTTTATCTGGCCCTGGGTAAGCACCTCAGCTGGGGCTACTGGTCTAACCCGCCGCTGATCGGCTGGCTGAGCGCGCTGGTGCAGGCCACACTGGGGGGAAGCGTGCTGGCCCTGCGCCTCGTGCCTGCCCTGGTGGGCACGGCGCTCGTACTGCTCACCGGATTGACGGCCCGGGAGCTGGGGGGCGGCCGTTACGCACAGGTGCTGGCGGCGGTGGTGGCTCTGTTGTCACCCGCCCACCTGCGGTCCAGCCTGATGTTCATGCCGGTCATCATCGATATTTTTTTCTGGGCGGCCCTGGCCTTCCTCATCCTGCGTTACCTCAATACGGAGCACCGCAGGTACTTGCTTTATTTCGGCCTGGTTTTCGGCCTGAGCCTGCTGAATAAATATTCCACCGTTTTTTTCCTGCTGCCCCTGCTGGGGGCGCTGCTGCTCACGCCCTACCGCCGGCTGCTGTGGAAACCGGCAACGGGAGGGGCGGCGCTCCTTGCCCTTGCCGTTTTCCTGCCCAACCTCATCTGGCAGTATCAGCATGGTTTCCCCGTCATTACCCATATGCAGGGCCTGGCGGAGGAACAGCTCGTACATGTGGACCCGGTAGACTTTATGGTGAGCCAGCTGTTGATGAACCTGCCCTCCTGCTTCGTATGGTTGGCGGGCCTGTGGTGGCTGTTCTCGGCAGCCGGGCGGCCGTACCGGCTGCTGGGGATCCATTTTTTGCTGGCCCTGGCGCTGCTGTTGTTACTGCGAGGGAAGAGTTATTACACCCTCGGCCTGTACCCCCTGCTAATGGCGGCCGGCAGTGTCTTCTGGGAAGAGAAAGTGCGCCGGCCGGCCTTCCGGTGGGCTGTCCCGGCGGCCATCCTGGCCTTTCAGCTGCCGATACTACCGCTGGGCCTGCCGCTGCTGCCTCTGCCCGACATGGTGGAGTACTGCCGGCAGCTGCGGGACAAGTACGGGCTGGAAGGGCCGATGCGCTGGGAGGATGGCCGGCTCTATCGTTTGCCGCAGGACTACGCGGATATGTTCGGCTGGGACGAGTTGTTCGAAGCTACCCTAGCCGCCTACGAAAAGGCCCGGTCGAATGGAGAAGTGCTGATCTACGGCGAAGGCTACTGGGAAGCAGGCATCATCAGCCACTACGGCCCGGCGCACGGCCTGCCGGAGGCCGTTAGTTTCAGCGACAGCTTCCGCCTGTGGGTGCCTGACAGCACCAATGCTCGCACGCTCATCTACATCAATGATGAGCTGGGCGAGGACGTAAAGGAACTGTTCGCCGATATTGAAATAGTGGGCGGCATAGAGCATCCCTACGCCCGGGAGCGGGGCACCAAGGTGTACCTCTGCCGTAACCCCCGGCAGCCCGTCGGCCCCTTCTGGGCAAAGCGGGTGGCGCAGGTGCGGGCTACCTTTGAATAAATTGGATATTGGAAGATAAATGAATAACTTTCATTAATGGAAGGCGGGCTTCCTGGCCCGGGCATGCCCTCGTTATTATGAATAGATTACCACATGCTATCTGGATCGGCGTACTGGCCTACACCATTGTCCGGCTGATCACCGACTTTACGTCAGGGCGGCTGATCTGGGAACGGCCGTTGAAGACCCTGCTGGTAGAAGTGGCGGGCACCATAATGCTGGCCTGGGCCGTACTGGAGCTTGTGGTATACCTCATCCGCCGCTTCAACCGCCGGCCCGCCTGCGGGAGCTTGTCCAAACGCTTTGTGGCTGAAGTGCTGACGGTGGTGGGTTGTGTCTTTTTGTTATCCAACACGCTGTCGCTGCCCTTCATGGCGCTGACCGACGACGGGTTACAGGTGCACGATTTCATCATCCATAATTTTACCACTCAGTTTTTGGTGCTGCTGGGCTTCATCTCCTATCGCGCCCGTTACTACATCAGCCGGTATGTGGAAAAGCTGGCGCGGCAAAACCTGGAGACGGAGCTTAAGTTCCTCAAAGCCCAGATCAACCCCCATTTTCTTTTTAATGCCCTCAACGGCATTTACTTCATGGTGGAAGAACACCCGGAAGCTTCACAGGAAGCCATCGAGCGCCTTTCGCAGATATTGCGCTATCAGCTGTATGAATGCAATGCGGAAAGGGTACTGCTACGCAGGGAACTACAATACCTGCAAGACTACATCGAGCTGGAGCGCATGAGAAAAGGCGACAAGCTCAGCCTTCAAGTGTGGTTGCAGCCGCCCGGCAACGGCCTGGCCATCGCTCCTTTTCTATTGCAACCACTGATCGAAAATGCTTTTAAACACCTGGGAGGGGAGCAGCCATTCATCCATATAGAGAACAGCATAGAACCGGATGGGCAGTTGTATTTCCAGGTGCGTAATTCCATCTGCAACCTGCCGAATAAAAAGCCTGGGGGCATCGGGCTCGAAAACCTGAAACGCCGGCTGGAGCTGCTTTATCCGGGGCAGCACGAACTTTCCATCCATTCCAACACCAGGGCCTTTGCCGCGGGCCTGAAAATGAAGCTCGGCCATGGCCATTAAATGCATCATCACCGACGACGAACCCCTTGCGCGCCGCGGGCTGGAGAAATACATCGAACGTATCTCCTTCCTGGAGCTGGCCGCCGTTTGCGAAGACGCGCTGCAGCTACAGGCCCGCCTGCAGGAGCAGGAGACAGAACTGATCTTTCTCGACATCAATATGCCCTACCTCAGCGGGCTGGAGTTTATCAGAACCCACAGGCAACTGCCCAAGGTGGTCATCACCACCGCTTATCCGGAGCATGCTTTGGAGGGATATGAACTGGACGTGCTGGATTACCTCGTCAAGCCCATCTCTTTTCAACGCTTCTTCAAGGCGGCTGCCAAGGCACAGGAATATTTTGCGCTGGCCTCCGGCCGGGCCGGGGAGGAGCCGCCGGGCTATTTTTTCCTCAAATGCGACAAACGGCTGGAACGGATCGTCTTTGCAGAGGTGCTCTTCGTGGAAAGCATGCAGAACTACGTGCGCATTCATACCCGGGAAGCTACCTACACTGCTCATGCCACCCTTAAGAGTATTGCCGAAGAGCTGCCGGCGGAGGACTTTGTGCAGGCTCACAAATCGTTTATTGTAAATGTCAGTGAGGTGGAAGCGATAGAAGGCTTGCTCCTGCACATCGGGAACCATAGGGTGCCGATCAGTAAATACAGAAAAGACGAGGTGCTGCAGCGCCTGCTCAACGGCCGCCTGTTTGAGCGTTAAATATCCTATATTTACCAGCCAGATTGATAACCAAACTGACATCATGACCTTAGAAGAGCTCACTCATCAGTTTTCCAAAACGGCAGCCAAAGCGCCCGCCATGGGCAAGTCCATAAAGTTCGTCTTCGAACAGGGCCCCATCCACATCGACCTCACCGATGAGGAAGCGAAAGTGACCAACGAAGATAAAGCTGCCGACTGCGTGATCACTACCCGCATAGAAACCCTGGACGCCATCCGCAAAGGGGAGATGAACGCCATGATGGCCGTGATGAACGGCAAGGTGAAGATCAAGGGCGATGTGGGCCTGGCGATGCAGTTGCCCAACCTCATTGCCTAGATCAGATCAGTGGGCAGTGAGCAGTGGGCAGTGGGCAGTGGGCAGCGGGCAGTGGGCAGCGGGCAGCGGTAGCCATGCCGCCAGTAGCCGGCCTAGACTTAGGGATTGCGCGATAATAAGTTACTCAGAGTAGACGAAGTTATTTTGTGCGCTAACAAGGCAAAAAACGTAGGCATAGTGGGGCTACGACGAGGCTTTTTAACGCAGTTAGCGCGCAAAAGAACGAGTCTAAATGGGTAATTTATTGTTGCGCGATCCCTTAGTTCTACTCTGTCAACTTGAAATGAAGCTGCAGCCTGCTCGGCCGTCCGGCTTCTCAACCCAATCTAGGCCATCGCTGCCTGGCTCCATTACCGCCGCCAGCTAATACTAGTCCACATGGATACTAATGGGCCGGGCAGGCGGACAACGGGCTAATTGGCTCTGTAGATGCAATGTCTATTCCCAGGCCTGCGGCTAGTCTTTTATTTTGGACAGGATTTACAGCCTGCCTGCCGATGGCAAGCTAATCTTTATACACAACAATTCGAGAATAGACATGACGGGTTGAATCTGCCAG
>CAYVVK010000494.1:0-3019 GCA_964454855.1 uncultured Phaeodactylibacter sp.
CGGCCTCCTAAAGGAGGTGCAGCCACCCACTGTAAATCAGTTCATTAGAAGCGGGCAGGTTTCCCCTTTAGGGGATTTAAGGGGCGAGCGCAGGCAGAACTTAACAGCCCTGCCCTTTAGGGGGCCAGGGGGCGAGCGAGGGCTACATGGTTAAATGGCTGGCAGAGTGGTGGCAAGAGGGGAAGTTGAAATGTTTGCGGGGAGGAGTGGATTGTTACATTGTTGGGATTGTTACATTGTTAAAGTGTTACATTGCTGGCAGAGTGGTGGCAAGAGAGGAAGTTGAAATGTTTGCTGGAGCGGAGCCGGATCCCTCATGCCGCAGGCATGAAATACCGTTAGCCAGGATTTCAGCGGGGCAGCCCCATGCCGTAGGCATGAAATATCGGTAGCCCTTGGGTATATGGTTTCCCGCCCATGCCGTAGGTATGGGATATTGGCCTGGGAAGGACAGCGGGCGGCGCCTCACCCCCCTTCCAGATCCGCGGCCATCCGCGTTCTTCCGCGTTTTCCGAGTTCCATCCTGTCAACGTAGCACAAGTGGAACGCTGCCCCGGCTTTCGGCTGGTGGGCTTGGGTGCCAGCCCGCAATTTACCGTTGCGGCCTGGCTTCGTATCTACAATTGTATTGTTACACAAAACAAATACGAATTTTTTTTAAAATTTTTCTTCTTTACCAAACAACTGTAGATCAATACGTTGCGAACGAATTTCTTCTTTTGCAGAAATTTTTTTTGCACCTGCCTTATGGAATTTTCCGATTTCCGCGTCCATATTAGTACAAACACTATTTCGGAAAGTAAGAAAGCTGCCCTTCGGCCGCTTTCGAGCTTATTGTTGGTAATTTGTAAGAGCCGGCTTTTAGGCCGGCTCTTTTTGTTAAGCAGCGAAGCCGGCCGATGCGGCCGGTTTTTTTTCCAAATTTCTTCCCCTCCCCTATGGAAATCCGGCCTTTATTCCCTAAAATTGCCCTGAGGATTGATAGAGAACGAGTAAAAATCTTACTCGGAAATCATTAAGCTAAGCCCTACCCTAACCATTTCGAACGTTCGCATATACATTCCCAAAAATGATCGAGACGCTGATCTCTTCCAAGACGAGGATCAAGCTGCTGATGAAGTTCTTTCTCAACAGCCATACGACGGCCTACCTGCGCAGCCTGGAGAGCGAGTTCGGGGAATCGTCCAATGCGATCCGGGTGGAACTCAACCGGCTGGAGCAGGCGGGGATGTTGCGCTCGCACATGAACGGCAACAAGAAGATCTTCCAGGCCAATACCCAGCATCCGCTGTTCCGCGAGATCCACAGCATCCTGCTCAAGCAGATCGGCCTGGACCGCATTGTGGAGAACGTCGTGGAGCGCCTGGGCGAGGTAGAGCGCGTCTTCCTGGTCGGCGCCTTCTCCGAAGGCATGGACAGCCAGATCATCGACCTGGTCTTCGTGGGCAATATCGACCGCAATTACCTCATCCAACTGATCGAAAAGGCAGAGGCCCTGGTCAAACGCAAGATCCGGTACCTGATCTACGACCAGCAGGAGTTCGAAGCCCTGGATATGGATGGTTTCAAGCCGCGGCCGCTGTTGTTGTGGCGGAAGGAGGAGGAGTAAACCAAAGTAATTCACTTTTCCTGCTTCGTCAGTGGAGTGCTAAAAGCCTTGTTCCCAGGCTTCTGGGATGGATTGTTATATTGTTATATTGTTACATTGTTACATTGTCGTATTGTTGGCAAGGTGGCTGAAAAATAGGGAAAGAGATGAAATTGAGGGCCAAAGGCGAGCTGCCGAGGGCAAAGCAAAAATCGAAAACCGTAAATCCGCAAATCCAAAATCGTAAATGAGGCAGATCTAGGATTTAGGATTTGACGGCAAGGTGGCTGAAAAATAGGGAAAGAGATGAAATTGAGGGCCAAAGGCGAACTGCCGAGGGCAAAGCAAAAATCGAAAACCGTAAATCCGCAAATCCAAAATCGCAAATGAGGCGGATCTAGGATTTAGGATCCAGGCATTTGGGATTTAGGATTTTGGGGCACATAAGGCCCAATCCCTAATCCCCAGAACCTAATACCATGAAATACGACATATGCATCATAGGCGCGGGGATAGTCGGACTGGCAACGGCCTACCAGCTGTCCCGGATGCGGCCGGGCCTGACGATCGCGCTGGTCGATAAAGAAGACGGGCCGGCGCGGCATCAGACGGGGCACAACAGCGGGGTGATCCACTCCGGGATCTACTACCGGCCCGGCAGTGCCCGCGCGCTGAACTGCCGGCGCGGCTATCACTACCTGCTGCAGTTTGCCCGCGAGCACGAGATCCCCCACGAGATCTGCGGCAAGGTGATCGTAGCGACGAGGGCCGAAGAACGCCCCCGCCTGGACGGCATCCTGGAGCATGGCCTGGCCAATGGGCTGGAAGGCATCCGCAAGATCGGGCCCGAGGAGGTGCGGGAGATAGAGCCCCATGTGCAGGCCGTAGAAGCCATTTTCGTACCGCAGTCCGGCATCATCGACTACAAGATGGTGGCCGAAAAATACCTCGAACTGCTGTTGCAGGGAGAGGCAGAGGCCCTCTTCAACGCCCGCGTACAGGACATCTTCCTGAACAAGCGGGGCGTGACGGTGCAAACCACCACCGGAGAAGTGGAATGCGAACTGCTGATCAACTGTGCCGGCCTGTATTCCGATAAGGTCACTAAAATGACCATGCCGGAGATGGACATACAGATCCTCCCTTTCCGCGGGGAGTACTACGAGCTGGCCCCGGAAAAGCAGTACCTGGCCAACAACCTGATCTACCCGGTGCCCAACCCGAACTTCCCCTTCCTGGGCGTGCACTATACCCGCATGATCCACGGAGGCATAGAAGCGGGGCCCAATGCCGTGCTCGCCTTCAAAAGAGAAGGCTACAGCCGCTGGGATATCGATACCGCCGAACTGATGGAAACCCTGGGCTTCCCTGGCTTCCAAAAACTCGCCGCCAAATACTGGCGCGACGGGCTGGAGGAACTCTACCGCTCCT
>CAYVVK010000494.1:3029-5309 GCA_964454855.1 uncultured Phaeodactylibacter sp.
GGCAACTCGGGCGTGCGCGCTATGGCCTGCGATAAGGACGGCCACCTCATCGATGACTTCCTCTTCCTGGAAAGAGCGCGCGTCATCAATGTGGCCAACGCGCCTTCGCCGGCAGCTACGGCCTCCCTGGCTATCGGAGAGACGGTGGCGGAGCGGGGACTGGCTATGATGGATGGGTTGGATGGTTGAATTGTTACATTGTTGAATTGTTACATTGTTAAATTGCTAGATTGCTAGATTGTTGAGCGTAGCGAAACCCGTATGGGTTACATTGTTGACAGAAAGTGGCACCATCTATGGCCACAACTTGGATAGAAGGCGGGCGGAGTTCCCCCTTCAGGGGGCCAGGGGGCGAGCGAGGGGTTACCTTGCTAGATTGTTGAGCGTAGCGAAACCCGCCCCGGTACGGGTATGGGCTAAATTGTCGCATTGCTTAGAGAGAGGTGGCAAGAGGGAAAGTTGAAACATTTGCCGGAGCGGAGCGGGAAACCTCATGCCGTTAGAACTACCTGCAAAAGAATTGATATTAAGATGAAGCTACAACTGATGAGTCCACCCCCTAAATCCCCCGCCAGCGGGGGACACCGCGCTAACAGAGGCCGTCTAGCCCGGGAAAGATATTATAATCTGGCAGTTGCATGTCAGCGCAGCACGCCAGAGCGGCATGCCAGAGCGGTATCCCCCGCTGGCGGGGGTGCAGGGGGTGGAAAAAGCGCATATCTGAAAACAGATATCCTTGCGGAACATTTTATTGATTTTTTATCCGCGGCACTACAGGCATGAAATATTGAAACACCGGTAACCGGGACAGCAACCACAAATCAACCCGCTTCGGCCGGGCAAGGCGAACCCACGAATGCACAAATGCACGAAACTACACCCCATTGACACAAAGCCATACCCGGCGCGCTATCTTTGCAGCCTGTTAAAACGAGATAGCCTTTAACCCGCCCGGGGGGCGGCAGAACATAAAAAGAGACTATGGAAAAAACGAGTTTGAACATACAGATGGTGGACCTCAAGCGCCAGTACGAGCGGCTGCAGCCAGAGATCGATGCCGCCGTGCTCGAGGTGTTGCGCTCTACCGCCTACATCAACGGGCCGCGGGTGCGCGATTTTCAGGCCAACCTGGAAGCATACCTGGGCGTAAAGCACGTCATCCCCTGCGCGAACGGCACGGACGCCCTGCAGATCGCCCTGATGGCCGCCGGCCTGGAGCCGGGTGATGAGGTCATCCTGCCCGCCTTCACCTATGTGGCCACGGCCGAGGTGGTGGCCCTGCTGCGCCTCAGCCCCGTCATGGTGGACGTGGATCCCGACACCTTTAATATAACCGCCGAGCTGGTGGAAAAGGCCATCACGCCCCGCACCCGGGCCATCGTGCCCGTGAACCTCTTCGGGCAGAGCTGCGGCCTGGAGCCCATCCTGGCCCTGGCCGAAAAGCACGGCCTGGTGGTGATCGAAGACAATGCGCAGGCCATCGGCGCCGACTATACCTTCAGCGACGGGCATAGCCAGAAAACGGGCACCGTCGGCCAGATCGGCTGCACCTCCTTCTACCCATCCAAGAACCTGGGCGCCTACGGCGACGGCGGGGCCATGTACACCAATGACGATGAGCTGGCCAAAAAGATGATCATGATCGCCAATCACGGGCAAACCAAAAGATACTACCACGGCCTGGTGGGCGTCAACTCCCGCCTCGACAGCATTCAGGCGGCCATTTTGAACATCAAACTATCGCACCTGGATGCCTTCGCGGCCGCCCGCCAGCAGGCCGCCGCCTATTACGACGAAGCGCTGGCAAGCATTGACGCCCTGCAGCTGCCCGTGCGCCATCCGAGGTCTACCCACGTCTTCCACCAGTACACCCTGATCGTGAAAGACGGGCGGCGCGACGAGCTGCAGGCCTACCTGCAGGAGCGCGGCATCCCGAGCATGATCTACTATCCCGTGCCACTCTACGATCAGGAGGCCTACCGGGAAAGCATGCCCCGGGACATTGATAAACTGCCGGTAACCGATTACCTTTGCCGCTCCGTAATTTCTCTGCCCATGCACACGGAGCTGGACGAGGAAACGCTGAGCTACATCTGCGGGGCCGTCAAAAGTTTCTTTGAGTGATGAAAGACTACTTCTCTCACCCCAGCGCCGTCATCGATGAAGGGGCGGAAGTGGGCGCCGGATGCCGCATCTGGCACTTCTGCCACATCATGAAAGGCGCCAAACTGGGAGAAGGCTGCAGCCTGGGCCAGAACGTATTCGTGGCCTCCGGCGTAG
>CAYVVK010000495.1:0-5300 GCA_964454855.1 uncultured Phaeodactylibacter sp.
CATGAAGAAGATCAGCAACAGGAAGATGATGTCCGTCAGGGACGACATGCTGAATTCCGCACTGACTTTGCTTCTCTTTTTTAGTGCCATTGCTTGCGGTTTTAAAATTTAGGCTGTGGGCTCTTGCAGCAGGTCCATGAATTCCATGGTCGTGCGTTCCATTTTAAAGACGACTTTCTCCACATTGGCCACCAGGACGTTGTAGCCCACGAAGGCCAGAATGCCGATAAACAGGCCGAAGGCCGTAGTGATCAGGGCCTGGTAGATCCCTCCCGCCAGCACATCCGGTGTGACGTTCTGCTCGGTGGCCATGCGGTAGAAGGCCAGGATCATACCGGTTACCGTACCGAAGAAGCCGATCATTGGGGCGGCACCGGCGATACTCGCAAGTGTGGAGAGGTTTTTCTCCAGCTTGAAGATCTCCAGGTTGCCCACGTTCTCGATGGCGGCGTCGATATCCCGCAGCGGCTTGCCGATCCGCTGTATGCCTTTTTCCACCATCCGCGCTACGGGCGAGTCCGTGGTCTGGCACAATGCTTTGGCGCCCTGAATATTTCCGGACTGTACGTTGGCCCGGATGTTGTTCATAAAACTCTCATCAAAGCGGCCTGCCCGCTTGATGGTCAGATAACGCTCTACGAAGATGTACAAGGCAATGACAGAAAGAATTAAGAGAACCAGCACGATCAGTACGCCCAGGGTTCCCCCTTTGCCGATGATGTCGAACAGGCTTTGGGTACCAAATTCCCGCTCCAGGCCTTCTGCCTCCTGAAACAACAAAAGTGTTTGTTGCAACATGAATGTTTGGTTTTAAGTTTGTTATCACAATCGATCCGTTGCTATCAACGAATTTAGAATTTGCCAAATTATTAAACTAATGACAAAAACACAGTGCAGAAGGCATATTTTCTTAAAATGCGGGCATATCCTGAAAATTCAGCCTGCTAAAAAATTTTGCCGCCTGCCTGGAATTTGTATTTTTGTGCATCCAGCGAAAATTCGCTGTTCCCTGGCCGATATTTCCACTGTTTTTCAACCTATACCTATCAAAAAATATGAACAAAAAGATCAAAAAAGCTGCCGTTTTGGGCTCCGGTGTCATGGGTTCTGGCATTGCCTGCCATTTCGCCAATATTGGCCTGGAGGTGCTGATGCTGGACATCCTTCCCCCCGATTTATCTGAGCAGGAGAAAAAAAATCCCGCCGCCCGAAACCGCTTGGCCAACGAAGCCCTGCAAAAGGCCCTGAAGGGCAGACCAGCCGCATTATACGATAAAAGCTTTGCTTCCCGCATTACTACCGGCAATTTTGAAGATGACTTTGAAAAGATCGCTGATTGTGACTGGGTCATTGAGGTGGTGGTAGAACGGCTGGACATCAAAAAGAAGGTATTCGAAAAAGTGGACCAACACCGCAAAAAAGGCTCACTCATTACCTCCAACACCTCCGGCATTCCCATACACCTCATGCTGGAAGGCCGCTCCGTCGATTTCCGCAAACACTTCTGCGGCACGCACTTCTTCAACCCACCGCGCTACATGCGCCTGCTGGAAGTGATCCCTACCCCCGAGACCAGCCCGGAAGTCGTGGATTTCTTTATGCACTACGGAGACCTCTACCTCGGCAAACAAACCGTGAAATGTAAGGATACCCCGGCCTTTATCGCCAACCGGGTGGGCGTTTACGCCATGTCGAAGATCTACCAGCTCACCACCGAGCTGGGCATGCGCATTGAGACCGTTGACCGCCTGACCGGCCCGGCCATCGGCCGCCCTAAGACCGGCACTTTCCGCCTGGGCGACCTCGTGGGCCACGATACCGCCGCCAAAGTGATACAGGGCATCAAACAGAACTGCCCGGACGATGAGCAGGCCGGCACTTTCGAGATCCCCGAATACCTGCAGTTCCTCATCGATAACAACTTCCTGGGCAACAAAACCGGCCAGGGCTTTTACAAGAAAACCAAAGAACGCGACGAAAAAGGCAGGCCCCTCATCCTTGCCCTCAACCTCAACACACTGGAGTATGAACCACCGCAATTGCCGGAACTGCCCAGTCTGAAAGCCGCCAAACAGGTGGACAAGCTCTCCAAACGCATCAAAACGATATTCGGCGCGGAAGACCGGGGCGGAAAGCTCATCCGGCAATCCCTGCTGGGCCTGTTCGCCTACGTCTCCAACCGGGTGCCGGAGATCTCCGACAACCTCTACAGCATCGATGACGCCATGAAAGCCGGCTACGCCTGGGAACTCGGCCCCTTCGAATACTGGGACATTATCGGTGTAAAAAAGGGAATAGAACTGGCGGAAGCCAGAGGCGAAACCATAGCAGAATGGGCAAAAGAAATGGTGGCTGCCGGCCATGACTCCTTCTACAAGCGTGAAGGCGGCCTCAAAAAGTACTACGACATAGAGTCCAAAAGCTATGAGGTAGTGCCCGGCTCAGCGGAGTTCATCATCCTCGACAACTACCGCGACCAAAAGCCGGTTTTCCAAAACAGCGAATCTACCCTGCACGACATCGCAGACGGCGTGCTCTGCCTGGAATTCCAGAGCCCCCACAACTCCATCGGCGGCGGCGTGCTCGAAGGCATCAACCGCGCCATAGACATCGCTACGGAAGAAGGCTGGCAGGGGCTGGTCATCGGCAATAACGCCAACAACTTCTCCGTAGGCGCCAACCTCATGATGATCGCCCAGTATGCCTACGCCGGTGATTTCGATGAATTGAACATGGCCGTTCACCAGTTCCAGAAAACCATGATGCGCTGCCGCTACTCTGCCATTCCGGTGGTGGCCGCCACTCAGGGCTACGTCTTCGGCGGCGGCTGCGAGATGATCATGCACTGTGACGCCGCCCTCTGTGCCGCCGAATCCTACATCGGCCTGGTGGAAGTGGGCGTGGGGCTCATTCCCGGTGGCGGAGGGACGAAGGAATTCGCCGTCCGCGCTTCCGATCAGTTCTTCGAAGGGGATGTACAGATCCCCACCCTCATCGATAAATTCCGCACCATCGCCCTGGCTTCTGTATCTACCTCTGCCCACGAAGCCTTTAATAAAGGCTATCTCCTGCAAAGTAAAGATGGCGTCGTGCTGAACCGCGACCGCAACATCGCCGAGGCAAAGGCCAGGGTGCTGGAACTGGCGCCAGGCTATACCCAGCCCCTGCAGCGCGAAGATGTGCTTGTGCTGGGCAGGCAGGGACTGGCTTCCCTCTATGCCGCTGCCAACGAACTGCGGCTGGGCAATTACGCCTCCGAGCACGACATCAAGATCGCCCACAAGATCGCCTGGGTGCTCTGCGGCGGCGACCTGACCGGCGCTCAGCGGGTGTCTGAAAAGTACCTGATCGACCTGGAGCGGGAAGCCTTCCTCAGCCTCTGCGGCGAGCAGAAAACCCAGGAGCGGATACAGCATATGTTGCAGACGAATAGGCCATTGCGGAATTAGGAAGCAGTGGCAACAGAACACCCGGCAAATAAACGAGGATATTCTTATCTTACTTAAAAACAGCTCATGAGCCGTAAAACGATCATTAACCGGACAGTCAATATGCTGGATCAATTGCCCGAAGACAAACTTCAGCAGGCGGTTGATTATATTCAGTATCTACTCTGGAAGTACGAACAGGAAACTCTGATTAAAGGCGTATCCAAACTGAACATCGAATCAGAGAGCTTTCGCTTTTTGGAAGAAGAGGAAGATCTGTATACTGTCGAAGATTTGAAAGAACGGTACGACAATGAATAAGGGAGACCTGGTATTGGTTCCTTTTCCTTTTACCGACCTGTCGGGAAGTAAAACGCGCCCGGCTTTGGTTCTCGTGGATCAACCCAGAGATGCAACCGTCGCCTTTATTTCTACTCAGCTGGCCAAAGCCGAAATACATGGTGTATCCTTATCCCCCACGAAGGAAAACGGGCTTAAAAAAGCTTCGATCATCAAGCTTTCTAAAATCGCAACCTTAGAAAAGAAGCTTTTTCTGGGAAGATTAGGGAAAGTCAGCCGATCGAAACAGAGAGAGATCGACCAGAATTTAATTCAAATATTTCAGATAACAACCTGACATGGAAGCATATATCGTAAAAGCATATCGTTCCGCCGTTGGCAAGGCCAACAAGGGCGGCTTTAAGAGCTACCGTTCCGATGACCTGGCGGTAGATATCATTGAACACCTGCTCAGCCAGACACCAGAGCTCGACCCCAAACTGGTGGACGACCTCATCGTCGGCTGCGCCAATCCCGAAGGGGAACAGGGCCTGCAGATCGGCCGGCAGATCTCCATGCGGGCCCTGGGCATAGAAGTGCCCGGCATGACCGTCAACCGCTACTGCGCCTCCGGCCTGGAAACCATCTCTATTGCCGTAGCGAAGATCCGGGCCGGCATGGGCCAGATCTACATCGCCGGCGGCACCGAGAACATGAGCATGATCCCCATGACGGGGTACAAGCTGGCGCCCAGCTACAAGGTGGCTTCTTCTACGCCTAATTACCTGGCCAGCATGGGCCTCACGGCGGAGGCAGTGGCCAAAAAATTCAACATTTCCCGGGAAGTTTCCGATGAGTTTGCCTATCACTCTCACCAGAAGGCCGCCCGCGCTATCGATAAAGGAAAATTCCAGGACGAGATCGTCCCGGTTACCGTAGAAGACGTATTCGTCAAAGACGACAAGCGCGTGAAAAGCGAGCATACCGTCGATACAGACGAAGGCGTACGGCGCGACACCAGCGTAGAAGCCCTGGCCAAGCTCCGCCCCGTGTTCGCGCAGGGCGGCGTAGTCACGGCCGGCAACTCTTCCCAGACTTCCGACGGCGCCGCTTTTACCCTGGTCATGAGCGAAGACATGGTCAAACAGCTGGGGCTGGAGCCCATCGCCCGCCTCGCATCCTGCTCGGTAGCCGGAGTAGAGCCTCTCTACATGGGCATCGGGCCCTGTGCCGCCATCCCCAAAGCCCTGAAACATGCCGGCCTGAAGCTGGAAGACATCCAACTGATCGAACTGAATGAAGCTTTCGCCGCCCAGTCGCTGGCCGTCATCCAGGAAGCCGGCCTGAACCCGGAGATCGTCAATGTCAACGGCGGGGCCATCGCCCTGGGGCACCCACTCGGCTGTACCGGCGCCAAACTGTCCACCCAGCTTTTCTCTGAAATGCGCCGCCGCGGCAATAAGTACGGTATGGTAACCGCCTGCGTGGGGGGAGGCCAGGGTATTGCAGGTATTTATGAGTTGTTGAATTAGCGGGGTGCCGCCTGCCTGCCGATACCGCCAGCTAATCTTTATACACAAAAATTCGAGAATA
>CAYVVK010000496.1:0-5298 GCA_964454855.1 uncultured Phaeodactylibacter sp.
ATAAAGGAAAAAGCACTCCTAGAAAGCCGACAGTTATTGATCGCGCGTCGCTAAGGTACGCTCCCATTTTTTCAGATACTCCGGCTGAATGAAGCGGCTACCCGTCTAAGGTTGGACGCTTTTGAATGCCAGGCGGTTGTGAGAGCCCATGATCTTTCCGACTTCTCGTAGCGTAGCGAAGAGCCGTATGGCCGCTTTCCGGCTTGCCTTTGATCCTGTCTATCTGCTCCCATTGTTCCTGATAGAAATCAGAAGCGCCGAGCAGGGCCCGGGCGATGCGGTACGGGCCGTAACGATCGTTTTTGGAAGGAAATACCTTTCGGTAATGCTGATGCAGCTCCTTGCTCAAATTTTCCTTATCATCGAAAACGCTGGGTATCAGAAAACGGGAGGAAGTATATAAAACGGCATTCGGCCGCGACTACTTTGGCTTTGTCTCTCTGCAACCCAAAACGGAATTGATAGAGTTATACCAGAAAAAATATGGATTCATTCAATATAGAAGACTGCTGGTGTATAGGCTCGAAGAACATAGCGGCGGTGAATTGCCTGCTTTCTACTGGTGGAGATTACATTCAAAAGAGTTAGAACACAAGATCCGTACAGACCTGGAGAAAAAATTAGAAGAAGCCAAAAAGGTCAGGGGATCTCTACAAGATCGAGCTTGACCTTTTGTCAACTTAACCCCTACCCTCCATTTCTGCTCCTGGAACTCCTTCCCCCCGGCTTCGTTCCGCTACTACTCTTAGGCTTTGAAGCCGGCGCAGTACTCCGGCCCTTTGTGGCCGGTTTCCGAGAAGGGGCCGAAGGCCGGGTAGTTGTAGTTGAACGCGTCCTGGTGCTGGGCCGCGTTTCCGTATTGCGCGAGGGCGAAGGCCGGTTTACCTTAGGTTGAGCAGCCGGCGCCGTCCTGCTGCTGGCGGCCGGTTTCCTTTCCGGGCTTGCCGGGCGAGTGCTTGTACCTGAGCGGGGATCTGATTTTCTGGACATCCGCTGGCCATTCGAAGGCGTGGCCCTGTTTCGGCTTACCGGCGCCCTTTGTTCCGGCTGCCTGGGGCGGGTGACGGCGTCCGGCCGCTCCCCTACTCTATCGCCACCTCGGGTTCCGCGCGGGCCGTAGTACTGCCGGTTGGCCGGGGCCTCGCGATGAACAGGAGGCTTGCCATGCTTGACCCTCACCTTGTTGGTGCGTTGCAAGACGGTGTAGCTGTAGGTGCGGTAGGGCCGGTAGAAGCGATGCACCCGAATCACCCGGTGTATGTGCACCACATGGAAATATCGCTGATAAATGACGATTCGGGGGCGGAAGACGTTCCAGGTACACTGTACCCAAGGCTTCCACCAAACCGGATAGTACTGCCAGCGGTAGGGTGATACGTAAACCTGGTACTGCCGCCCAAGGATATACTGTACAGGGCTCCAGTAGTATACGTTGACAAAGTCGCCATAACCGGAACGGTACCCGCTTCTGCTGTCGGCATATCCTTCCACCGGTTCCACGATGACGGCTTCCCCGTAGAGGTCCTCATCGCCCACAATTTGCAGGACGGCCTCCCGGGCGCCGATGACCTCAAGTTCAATGACAGCCACGTCCTGAACATCATACCTGTCCACCAGGGCCTGCAGGATGATGGCGTGGAAATTCCCCTGCCGCCGGTGTTCCACGCGGATGTAATCGATCCTGCCGTCGTAATTCAAATCCAGGTTGTTGACCCAGTTCTCTTCTGTATTGAGCTTCCTTTCGAAATCCCTTAAGGTGTAGGATTGCCGGAACAGGTCCAGCGCTCCTTCCAGGCTGAAGTAGTCTCCTTCGTAGCCCGTTCGCGCCGTTCCGTACTGAGCGTTGGCGGCGGAAAGCACCAAAGCCATTACTAACCAGCTGACAAATAACTTTTTCATGATCCTGGTTTTTGTGAAAGTCTACTATTAAGACGTTTCTTAACAGGGAACCTCCACCAGGAAGAGGCGTTTTAAGCCAGGTTTAACGAACGTTAGCGTTTGTGATGAAAATTAAGGAAGGTTAAGGAAGTGTGAAAAGGGGCTCGCCTGCCCAAATCAGGCCTCCAAACAAACTCTGAGCAAGGCCGGAAGCAAACCCATTGATTCCCCACCCGAATTTTTGTAAATTAGTCGGCACAATAAAAGTAAAGAGATGAAGCTGGAAGAACTGAACCTTGATAAAAGTTATACCTACGCCGATTACCTTAACTGGGCCTTTGATGAAACGGTGGAATTAATAAAAGGGAAGATCTTTAAAATGTCTCCTGCACCGAATACTTACCATCAGGAGATCTCCTACAACCTGCTTTTAAAAATTGGTTACTTCTTTGGACATAAAGAGTGTAAAGTATTTCATGCCCCCTTTGACGTCCGCCTCCCTCTTCCTCCAAACCGCATAAAAGACGAGGAGATCCAGACTGTTGTACAGCCAGATATTTCCATCATTTGCGACTTGGAAAAACTGGATGAAAAAGGCTGCCTGGGCGCGCCGGACTGGATCATCGAAATTGCTTCTCCCAGCACCTCCAAAAAGGACCGGAGGGACAAATTTGAGGTATATCAACATTCAGGAGTTAGAGAGTATTGGATGGTTTTCCCACAGGAAGAGTATGTGCTGGCCTATACCTTGAATGAGGAAGAGAAATACGTAGGGCGCCCCCCTTTCAACAAGGAGGACAAGATTAGCCCGGCCCTCTTTCCTAACCTGGTTATCAGCCTCGAAGACATTTTTCCGGAAAGGGATCTGGCTAAAGAGCCCTGGGATGACAATTATGTTCGAATGTAGCCCGGCAATTCAAAACCGCTTCTGCCCCGAAAACTCCATAGCCTCCCCTTTACCAAAACCGTAGCTGAAGCCTACGGTCACAAAGCGCCCCTGCTGACGCCGGTTGTACAGGTAGAATGCGGCCTGGTTCGTCACACTTTCCATGATCCGGGAAGCAAATACATCCCTGACGCTCAGGTTCAGCACCCCTTTGCCGTTCATTATTTTCTTGCGCAGGCCCAGGTCGGCAAACAGGTTGTCGGAGATTTCGCTCTGCACGGTTTTAAATGCCGACAGGTAATGCCCGGTGACTTCAAAGTCGATCTGGGCGGGTAGTTTGAGCTTGGCCGTCCATTTGGTGGACCACTGATCAGCCGTGAAATCGAAGGAAGTGGCTTCGAGCGTACCCTGCCGGTTGAAGTAGTTGTAGTTCACATCGCCGTTGAGGGACAACCAGTTGTTGGGGGTATACTTTGCGTTGAGCTCCAGGCCCGTGGCGCGGTTGGTGCCCAGGTTGACAGGCTTAAAGATGTTGACGTTGTCTTCGAAGGTAGAGATCCGCTCCACTACATCGGTGGTATAGCGGTGGTAAAGGCTGACGTTAAGAGACGTCTTCCCGGCGATGTAAATGCTGGATACCTCATAAGAATCGGTAAACTCCGGCAGCAGATCAGGGTTGCCGGTGCGGATGCTGAAGTTGTTGCGGATATTGAAAAAGGGGTTCAGGTCCCACAGCCGCGGCCGGAAGATCCGCCGGGAGTAGCCCGCCTGCAGAGAGAGGTTTTCAGACAGTTTGTAGGAAGTATGTGCACTGGGAAAAAGGTTGGTGAAGTTCTGCTTATTCGACTCATCGGTATTTACCAGCAGCGTGCTCAGGTCCGTATTTTCCATGCGCAGGCCCAGTTTCACGCCCCATTTATCGCCTTCATAGGCTCCTGTGCCATACACGCCCAGGACATTCTGATGGTACTCAAAGACATTGGTCAGGTTCGGGTCATTCACCCACTGCCCGTCGGCCAGATCGTTGACTTCGAAATCATTGCTCACGTCATTGATGACGTACTGCGCTCCGGTTTCCAAAGTCCATTCCTCGGAAAAAGGCCGGGTATAGTCCAGTTTGAAAGTATTTTCCGCTTCCTTAAAATCGGTACGGGTTTGCTGGGTGCCGTCGGCATCACTTCCGAAGGTAGTGGTGTTGATAAACTCGGAGGACTGGTCTTTGCCGAAGAAATTGCCCAGGGCGCTGAAGAGCAGCATGTGTTCTTCACTGTCTTTAAATTCTCGTTTGTACTGAAATTCGTATTGCCACTTCGGGTTGGTGGCTTCTGTGGTTTCCTCGCGCCGCCACCGAGAGGTGGCTACCTCCGTTTCATCGAGTAGGCTGAAGTTGGTGAGGGACGGCTGGTCTTCGATCTCGTAGGCGAAATGGCCGGAAAGGGTCAGTACATTATAGGGGTCGATGTGGTAATCCGTACCCAGTATCAGGTTGTAGAAATTCTCGTTCCGGTATTCCTCGCCCTCGGTGATCACCGTCGTATTGTTAAGCAGGTCCCGGTTGATGTTCTCGATATCGTTGGGCAGTTCCCGGTAGCCGGCGCCCAGCTGGCTGAAGAGGTTGAACTTTTCCGTGCGGCGGTTCAGGCTCAGGCCGAAGCTGTGGTTGTGCGGCCAGCCCGTATTGACGGTGGCGGAACCATTGAGGCCCTTCTTCTCCTCTTTTTTGATCACAATATTGATGATGCCGGAAGTACCCTCGGCATCGTACTTGGCGGAGGGGTTGGTGATCACCTCTATCTTTTCGATCATGTCGGCGGTGATGGTCCCCAGTGCATTGCCCTGCTCACTGGCCAGCACGGAGGGTTTGCCGTTGATCAGGATCTGTACGCCGCTGCTGCCCCGCAGGCTGATCTGACCTTCTATATTCACATTAACGGAAGGCACGTTGTTCAACACCTCCAGCGCGCTGGCTCCGGTACTGCTCAGGTCCTGCCCGACGTTAAAAACCCGCTTGTCCAGCTTGAATTCCGTCTGGGATCTTTCGGCCCGGACAACGATCTCATCGAGTACCTGCGTATTATCCGACAGCAGTATGGCGCCCAAGGCAACCCTGCCGCCAACTACGGAAAACTCTTTGATCGTTTGCGTGGCAAATCCGATGAAACTGACCTCTACATAAAAATCCGTCGATTCGGTTGTGATGTTAAAGGTTCCGTCCATATCCGTTGTGGCACCGGTGACAGGTTTTTTCGTTTCGCTGTCGGCGATCATTACCGTAGCGAACTCGATGGGCTGCCGGCTGCTGCCTTCCAAAACCGTCCCGGTAATTTCTATGCCCTGGGGCTGAGCCGTAAGGACGTGGGCAATAAAGGTAAAACCAACGAACAATAAAAAACGAATGGGCTTGATCTTCATAGTTATTTTGATTCAGAATAAGTTTGATGCCACAAAGAAGCAGGGCTTTTACCAAACACAAAAATAGTTTCTTTGAATCAGGTGGTATTTTTTCTCAACTACGCCCTGGCGGCCTTCGTCAT
>CAYVVK010000497.1:0-5297 GCA_964454855.1 uncultured Phaeodactylibacter sp.
AGCGAACTGCAATTGCAACGATTTACCATCAATTTTATCCCGAACTCACGTTAAGGATAATAAATCCATTCAAGGTATAACCATCTGTGAGCTTTAATTTTCGGCCGGAGAAAAAAGAAAACCTGCCCCGCTACCCCCCGCAAAAAACTTTAACCACCCGCTTTTCATTCTCCAGCTCCTCAAAAAACCTCTCGATATACTTACGGGCGCCCTCCCCGGCCCGGTTGTTCAGAAGTTCAGTGGAAGTGCAGCAGCCGAGTATCTGTTCTTTCTTATCCAGAAAGAATTGCCTCATGACGAGGGCTTCCTTTTCGGTTACGCCCTTCCCCTGAAATAAGCGTTCCGACACATCCTTGATGGGGAGGCTGCTGTGGGGAATGGCGTAAGAGGTGCCCACCATTCCCGAATAGTCGAAATCATAGGGCACGGCTACTATCCGGCTGTATCCCGGCACCTGTACGGTCTCAAGATTGTGCCGGTTGGGTATTGCCCAATCCGTATTGCCGATCATGTACTGAAAAAAGGACATTTTGAGGTAGGCCTCACGGTCCAGGCCTGCATATCTAATGGTCCCGCTTTTTATGATCTTCCCTCCGAGCCGGGCAGCGAACTCATCTTCTTCTTCCACCAGAAAGGCATAAAAGCTGTGGGCCTCCTTATCGCCTTCCCAGTGCTGCAGCCGGATGACCTTGGCCCTGATATGCACCGGATGGATGAGTTCGTAAAGCTTATAGGCGAGCGCCTCCCTGAGCAGGCAGTCCCGGTTGGATCTTCCTCCATTGCAGGGCAGTACCAGCTTGAGGTCATTGCTGGAATTGAAGCCGAGGGCCGCCAGGCTCTTTTTCGGAAGTTTGGCCTTTACCGGCGGATAGAGGCAGACCTTCTTCCGGGTATTCCCCCGGGCCCTGAGTTTGCCTTGTATGGAAACTTCCCTGCCGTCGTGGCTTTTGAAAGCCAGCGTAACGGGTTGGTATTCCTCCTTTTGCCGGTTCCTGACCAGAAGCCCCCAGTCTGTTTCTATTTTCAAAATGGGAATGGAATCCTGCTGGTGGAAGAAACTGAAAATGGAGGGCCGCTCCTCTTCGCCGGTTTCGGGGCCCTGAGCCTGGACCAGCTGGGGAGAGCCTATCCAAAAGCTGAACAGGACAAGAAAATAAAATTTATCCATGCTATGAGTTTTGGGTTTATTTCAACCGGATCTTCTCTCCATTCAGAGCCCCCTTGTACAACTTGCGGCCTTCTAACAGGAGCACCTCTCCGTTTTTTCCGAGTTTAATGCTGGAATCGATACAGATGACCTTCCCATTGAACAGGGAGATGATCTCCCGAAAGGAGGTATGCCCCACCACAATCCGCTTATTCCCGATCTGCCGGAGAATATGCTTCGCCTGCTTTTTATCGAAGCCTTCCTCAAAATACCCCCTGTACCATACTGGCCCTTCCTCATTATAGAGCAGGCTGAGAACAGGATCGGCCATGATGGCCTCTTCGCTCTCCCGGAGTATTCTATACTGGAAAGCCGCATTCATTTCTTCAAAAGACAAGCCCTGTTGCAGGACCGCTTCGGAAATACCCCCGTGCACATAGGCTACCCGATTAATGGAAATGGCCACGGGCTTCGAGCGTAGCCACCGGCCCAGGTAGGTATCCTCGCCAAATAACTTTTCGTAACTCTTTTTCAAAGCGGCCATGGTATAGCGATACTTATGGTGAATGTACCGCAGGTCGCCCTGCAGAACCATGACTTCGTGGTTGCCCAGCAGGTAATGCACCCTGCCGCCGGCCTGCTCAGCCTGTTGTTCAAGTTTATGCACCAGCCATAAGGACTCGGCCACGCCATCGCCCCGGTCGAATATATCCCCCAAAATGACCAGGTGCCCTTTACCGAAAGACCAGTTGGTGGCCTGGTCGATTACGCCATGCGTTTTTAACAGCCGCAGCAGCAGGCCGTACTGCCCGTGAATGTCGCTGATGGCAAGTACGCGTTCCACTCCATCGAAGGAAACCTGCTTTTGGGCCTCGAAGGGATCGTTCAGCCTGAGGTATTCCTCCTGAAAGGAAGGGGATACGGAGGGCGGCACCTCAAGCGGTTTACCATCTTCCAGCTCCGCTTCCCTGAGCTCGCCGCCCTCTACCCAGCGCGCAATGGCGCGGCCATCTTCATAAAAAATATAGGGGCCGTCCGCCATGGACTCGTAGGCCTTGGAGGCCTGCCCGAAAACGGCCTGGGGAAAAGCAATTGGAATCAGCCCGAAAAAGAGAAGCCAGATCTTCATCAGCATGGTTTTGTAACCCTTAAAGTTAAGGCCAAAGCGACTGGCAGGCAACAAAACTCGAATAATTCTCCTAGTTTTGCAGCCAACCAAACGCCCAGGCCATGAGCGAACTGCAGATCCACCACCTGATCATCCACGAACTGGACAAAGAGCCCGAGAACAGCGACGCCAGCCTTTTCCTCGCAGAAAGCACCACGCCCGTCGACGAGCGTGCTGAAGCGCTGATGGAGAAGCTCAACCGCACCTTCCTCCAGAAAGAGGACATCCTCAATGCCTACCTGAGCCCTCCTGAAGACGCCCTCTTCCCCGGCTACTTTCAGCAACTTATGGGCCAGGGGCTCAGTGAAGAAGCCTTCATCCACTTTTCCCGGGAAACCATGCATGCCCTGCAGCTGGCCCTGCAGGGCGTAGTGGGCGCCAAAGGTGGTTATCTGGTATATGCGCTCTACCAGCAGGAAGAAGTGCGCACGCTGGGTATTTTCCTGGTGCGGGATACCGAGGGCATCGTCTTCCGCAAAGAAGGGCCACAGGCAGCGGCCTTCCTGCTGGATACCGTCACCTACCTCAATACCGACAAGCTGGCCATGGCCTGCCGTATCCACCTCAACCGCTACGAGGAGAAGCAGGGGCGCTTTGTGGAATTGATCAAATATGCCCGCAGCCAGAAAGAGATCTCCGAATATTTCATCAACTGGATCGGCCTGGAACGGCCAGAGAGCAGCAAGGAACTCACCGAGTCTTTCCTGCAAATGGTGGATGAACTGCCCCTGCCCGTGGATGCAGAGACCGGAGAAGCCATGGAAGAAGGGCGCTTTCACGAAAAAGTACTGCAGTTTGCCATGCAAAGCCCGCTCAAGACCATCAACCTGCAGCAGTTCGGCCAGGAGTTCTACGGCGACCAGCAGGCCACCAAACCCTACAGGGAAGAACAGGGCATCGAGCTGGATGATGAATTCCGCTTCGACCGGAATACCATGCGCAAATTTTACAACTACAAGGCCTCGGCCGAGAAAATATACCTCTACTTCAACCGCAATCACCTCAACCAAGGCCAGATACGGGTGGAAGGCGAAAACATCATCATCCATTCACCGGAACTGGCGGAGCAGCTGATGGATATCATCGGGGACAGGGAGTAGCCGGGTTTTACCTTTTGCCTTTCAACGGTTCTTCATCACCATTGGCTGGCCCGTCGTTTCCAGTACGCTGTGCCACAGGTCCCCTTCGATATCGACCTTCTTACGGCCTCCCGTCACCAGGCCAATAGGAAGGTAGACGAAACTGTTGTTGCGCATGGCGACGACAAAGCCCGTTTTTCCCGCCATGGCGCCATGTACAGCATGCAGGCCCAGTTTGTTGCAGAAGATACTGTCTGGCGGAGTAGCCGGAGCAGAGCGGATGATGTAACTGGGATCGATATACTTGACCGTCACCTCAGTAGATTTTTCCTTAAAATAATTCGTGATCTTATCCCTGAGGAAGGTGCCGATGTCGTTCTTCAGAACATTGCCCGAAGCATCCCGCCGCTCAGCTACCCCTTTGAACAGGTACTGGCCAACGCCTTCCGCCACTACAATGAGGCAATGTTTTCGGCTCTCCAGGCGTTTGTCCACAACAGCCAGAAGCCCATTCGGGCCCTCCAGGTCAAAGTCCATCTCCGGAATGAGCACAATATTCACTTCCGGCATCGACAGGGCGGCGTGAGCGGCGATGAATCCGGAATCGCGGCCCATCAATTTGACGATGGCCACGCCGTTATAGGCGCCACGGGCCTCATTGTGGGCATCGCGAATGATGGGGCTGGCTACGGTAAAAGCTGTTTCAAAACCGAAGGAACGGTCGATGAAACGAATGTCATTGTCTATGGTCTTCGGAATGCCTACTACCGAAACCGTAAGCCCCCGCTTTTCCACTTCATCGGCAATGGCCGAAGCCCCGCGCAGGGTGCCGTCACCTCCAATGGCAAACAAGATGTCGATATCGTTCTTTTCCAGGCTATCGACGATCTCCCCCACATCCTGGTGGCCGCGGGAGGAGCCCAGGCGGGTTCCACCAAACTGATGGATGTGGGATGCCCATTCAGGAGTAAGCTCGATAAGAGGATGCCCGTTTTCGGGAATGAACCCCCGAAAACCATAGCGCACTCCCAGTATCTTTTTAACTCCGTATCGGTAATGCAGGCCCATTATCAGGCTGCGAATCACGTTGTTGATGCCGGGGCACAGGCCGCCACAGGACACTATGGCGGCGGTCGTCTTTGAGGGTTCGAAAAAAATGCGTTCCCGAGGGCCGGCACGCTCCATGCAGAGCGGTTCTTCCGCTTCAGGCCGCTTTTCTTTATACTTGCTCAGGGACACATCAAAGAGTATCTTATCGCCGTCATCCACGAAGTTAAGTATCTGATCTCCCTTCACCAAAGAAAGCTCGAGCGGAGATTTGACCTTTCGGCTACCCAGGTTTTTAATCTTAAAATCTTCAGGTTGCATATTTTCAGCTTTGCAAGCCGAAAATATAAAAAAATCAGTAGCTTACTCATACGCTGACAAACTTTCCATCTTCTCCAGCCTGAGCCAATACTGGTCGGCCTGTGCCTGTACCTGCTCCAGCCCGGATTCATTGCCCGGCTTAAAGAGCTGCCGGAAACGGCCCTGCAGTTTCATACATTCAGACACCGGCACCGGTTTCTCCGGCCGGTAGTTGATGGTGTACCGCTGGTTCTCGATCTCTATCAGCGGGAACAGGCGGCTCTCTACCGCCAGCCGGGCAATCTGGATCGACTGAGCGGGGTCTGTCTTATGCCCGGGAGGGCAGGGGCCGTCTACCATAAGCAGGCGGAAGCCTTTGGTATCTTTTGCTTTCTGAACCTTGCGGCGGAAATCTTCCATGAATGCAAGGGAAGCCGTAGCGGCATAAGGCAGGTTGTGGGCGGCGATGATGCCCATCAGGTCTTTGGGCCAGCTGCGCTTGTAGCCCTGCCCGGGATTGGTCGTCGTCACCGCCCCATAGGGAGTGGCCGTACTC
>CAYVVK010000498.1:0-5292 GCA_964454855.1 uncultured Phaeodactylibacter sp.
TGTCGCAGGGCAGGCCGGAAGCCACCAGCGCCGGCACGAAGGCCGTGGCCCCCGGCAGGCACTCCACCCGTATGCCCCGCCGCATACACTCGCGGATGAGAAGGAAGCCGGGATCGGAAATACCCGGCATGCCGGCATCGGAAATGAGGGCCATGGTGGCGCCCCCCTCTATCTGATCCGCCAGGCCTTCCGTGATGGCATGTTCGTTATGCGCATGGTAAGAGCGCAGAGGCGTCTCGATCTCGTAGTGGGCCAGCAGCTTTTTCGAGCTGCGGGTATCTTCGGCCAGGATGAGGTTGGCCTCCCGCAAAATGCGCAGGGCGCGCAGGGTAATGTCTTCGAGGTTGCCTATTGGGGTAGGAACGATATACAGCATAGATCAGGAGGCCTCGCCTTTTTGGGTCAGGTATTGAAACAAGGAAAATAGTACATACAATAAAATAACGAGCGAAAAAGCAGCCTCCCGGAAAAAGATAAGCGCCAGGGCCGCAATGCCCATAAAGATAAACTGCACCTCATTGCCCTTCCAGGTAAAAGCCTTGAACTTGAGGCCGAACATGGGGACCTCCGACACCAGCAGGTAGGACAGCGCCAAAATACAGGCATACAATACATAGGGAGAGGCCACCCACTTGGCCAGGCCGAAGGAATCAAAGGTGTAGATCAGCATCAGGCCTACGGTAAACATGGTGCTGGAAGGTGTCGGCAGGCCGATAAAGCCGGAAGTTTGGCGGGTATCGACGTTGAAGATGGCCAGGCGCAGTCCCGAAAAGGCCGCCACCAGGAATCCCGGCACGGCCGCCCATTGCAGGCTGCCGGTTTCCTCCGGCGCCAGGGCCAGAGCCAGCAGCATGTAGTATATTGCACCAGGCACGGCGCCAAAGGAGACCATATCTGCCAGAGAGTCCAGCTCTTTTCCCAGTTCAGAATGCACACCCAGCCAGCGCGCTACCAGCCCGTCTGCATAGTCGGCCAGCACAGCGGCAAAGATGAACCAGAAAGCCAGGACGAACTGGGTATGGAAAATACAGGCCAGCGCACAACAGCCCAAAAAGAGATTGATCAATGTGATGGCGTTGGGGAGGTGTCTTTTCATGCAAAATTTTATCATCAGAGCGCCAACCTTTTGCAGAGCCGCAACGTCTGTCGTAATAAATTGTTAAAAATGAGCGGCCATTCTGCATTTTTGTAAAGAGTTGGCTAATTTCCTTTTTCCTAAAGAAGCAAAGATAATTAAATTCCAGCGGCTTTCTACTTGCAGCCTCTTAGCACACCCATTCATTATTTGACAAAAAGTTGTGGATTACCCTTCTCCGGGGGAAGGAAATTCGCCTTCGGCCCGCCCGAAAAGTTCAGGGCAGTGCATAATGCGCTACTCCGGGGATAATCCGCAACTTGAACAATTGATCTAAAAGCCGTTTTCATGCCAAGAAGGTTTACCCTCCTCTTCCTCGGGCTGTTCCTGCTCGCTACCGCAGCCAGCACGCAGCCCGTTAATAACGATTGCTCCGGGGCCATAGCCCTGGATGATGGTTCCGACTGGTGTTCGGGAACTTCTGAATTTACCTTTCAGGGCGCCACCACTTCCGGGGCTCCTGCCGCGAGCTGCTTCATGGGCACCAATGCCGACCTCTGGTTCTCCTTTACTCCCAATGCCACCGAGGTGAGCATTACCACCATCGGCAACCTGCTGCAGGGCTCGCTGGAGTCGGCCTTCATCGTGCTCTACACCGGCAGCTGTGGGGCACTGGAGGAAGTGGGCTGCAGCCCCGGCTCATTCTTTTCCACCGTCAACGAACTGACCGTCGGCGGCCTGTCTCTCGGCCAAACCTACTACCTCCGCCTGCAGGCGGACCCCGGGCGGGCAGGAGCCTTTCAACTTTGCGTCAACAACTACAACGCCCCCACGGAGCCTTCCGCCGACTGCCCGACCGCCGCCGTGCTTTGCGATAAGGAATCTTTCGTCGTCCGAAAAACCTTTGGCGCCGGCAACAACGCCACGGAGGCCAATGATGCGGATTGCCTGGCCGGCTTCGGCACCAATGTGGAATCCCACTCCACCTGGTTCGTATGGACGGCCGGCAGCACCGGCTCGCTCACCTTCAACCTGCGGCCCCTCAACCCTCCCGATGACCTCGACTTCGTGGTATACGAATTCCCCAACGGCCCGGGCGACTGCTCCGGAAAGATCCCGCTGCGCTGCATGGCCTCCTCCTGCGATGGCTCCACGGGCCTCAACCTCAACTCCACCGATACTTCCGAGCCCCCCAACTGCAGCCTGGCCTCCCAGGATAACTTCCTCGCCGCCCTGCAAATGGAAGAGGGCAAAACCTACGGCATGATGGTCAATAACTTTTCCACCACCGGCATAGGATATGAGGTGGAGTTCGGCGGCACAGCCGAATTTGCCGGCCCCGAGCCGGATATCCTTTTCAATGGCTCTTCCTGCACCGGAGAACCCATCACCTTTACCGATGGCAGCACTTTTGCAGAGGGCAATATCGTAGGCTGGGAATGGGAGTTCGGCCCCGGCGCCAGCCCTGCCTCTTCCTCTTCTCCCGGCCCGCATGAGGTCGTTTATGATTCTCCCGGCACCAAACAGGTGCTTCTCCGGCTCAGGACCAGCCAGGGCTGCACCATAAGCTGGGTGGAAGAAGTGGAAGTGCAGTGCTGCGATGGCGAATTTCAGGTGGAAACGACAGTCAACAACCCCAGCTGCCACGGCAGTTCCGACGGAGCCATCAGCCTCTCTGTTTCCAATAATGCGCCTCCTTATACCTATGAGTGGGAAACCGGCAACAGCGGAAGCGCGCTGGAGGGCCTGCCGGCAGGCACCTATTCCGTCACCATAACCGACGCCAACTCCTGTTTTATCGTCCTTCCCTTTTCCATCATGGAGCCCGCTCCCCTGACTGTAGAAACCACCCTCGGCCGGCCTACCTGTAACGGCGGTACCGACGGCACCATCAGCGTGCAGGTGGAAGGAGGGATAGCGCCATACACCTTCAGCTGGAATGGCGCCGCCCCCTCTTCCGACGCAGCCCTCTCCGGCCTGCCTGCCGGCGAGTACAACCTGCTCGTGCAGGATGCCAGTGGCTGCGAACAAAACCTGCTCATTGCCCTGCAGGAGCTGGAACTCGAACTGGATCCCAGCGTTCAGGCTACACGCAACCCCTCCTGTTCCGGCCTTGCCGATGGCGGCATTACCGTCAGTATTGCCAATGGGCGCCCTCCCTTCGAGTACGACTTTAACGATGGCAATGGCTTCGTAGGTGAAAACGTGCTCGAGGGGCTGCCGGCCGGCACCTATGAGGTAGAAGTACAGGACGCCAACCTTTGCCGCGGCAGTTTCGCCTTCGAACTGCAGAACCCCGAACCGCTGAGCGTAGAGATCCTGGAGGAAGGCATCAGTTGCTTCGGTGTAGATGACGGTATGCTGGCCGCAGTGCCCGGGGGAGGAACGCCCCCCTATACCTATCAGTGGAGTACCGGAGCAGAAAGCCCGGAGATCAATGGGCTGTCTCCTGGTACCTATAGCCTGGCCCTGAGCGATGACAAGGGTTGCGAACTGCAGGAAGAGTACGAGATGGAAAGCCCGGAAGTGCTGGCGGCAAAAGTCGAAGAAGTACAACCGGCCAGTTGCTTTGGCGCCTCCAGCGGCAGCATCCTGCTTTCGGTAGAAGGCGGGCAGCCTCCCTTCACCTACAGCCTCAACGGCCAGGATTTTCAGGGAGGCCCGCGCTTCGAGCAGCTACCGGCAGGAACTTACACGCCGGTGGTGCGAGACGCCAACGGCTGCATGGGCAGCACCAGCGCCGAGATCATTCAGCCACCACCGCTCCTGGTAGATGCCGGGCCGGATGTTTCGCTTACCCTGGGAGAAGACACCCACCTGAGGGCCCTCGCTAACGATGCCATGGTGAGCTACAGCTGGAGCCCGGCAGACAGCCTGTCCTGCACGGACTGCCCCAGCCCGCTGATAAAACCTTTGCAAAACAGGGTGTACCGGGTCACGGCAACAGACGGCCAGGGCTGCACCGCTACCGACTCTCTGCTGGTGCGGGTCATAAAGGACTATCCGGTATACGTACCCAACGCCTTTTCGCCAAATGGCGACGGGCGCAACGATTTCTTTACTATTTTTGGCGGGCCGGCACTGCGCCAGGCTCTGTCATTCGAAGTATTCGACCGATGGGGGGCGGCAATCTTCCGGCAGGAAAATTTGTCGGCTGACAATCCCGTTCTAGGATGGGATGGAAAAATTAAGAACCAGCCTGCCCCGACAGGTGTCTATACCTATGTGATCCGCCTGGAATTTATCGACAGCGAAATACGCACCCTTGCCGGTGATGTATCTATTATAAGATGAGTGCAATGAATGAAAATTTGATGTTATCCCTGAAACATATCCAATACAGCCTGTCTCTCTGTTTGTTCCTGTTATGGAGCGCAACCGCCTGGGCACAGCCCCAGAACAACGATTGCGCCAATGCCATATTCCTGAACGACATCAGCGACTGGTGCTCCGATCCCGCTGCTTTTTCCAACGGCGGTGCTACCGATTCCGGCCTGTCGGCTTCCTGCTTCCCCAGCGGCCAGGACAATAATGATGTGTGGTTTGCCTTTACGGCGGAAGCCACGACCGTCAATATCAGCGTGACGGGAGCCATAGGCATCAATGCCGGAGGTACGCTGCGCAGCCCACAGTTTGCCCTTTACGAAGGCAGCTGCGGCGCCCTCGATCAGGTAGCCTGTGCCTCCGATGCTTTTAACGATAATGCCATCGGCGCTTTTGCCAGCCAGCTGACGGTCGGCGCCACCTATTATATTCAGGTGAGCGCCCGAGACGGCAATGTGGGTTCTTTTCGCCTGTGCGTCAACAACTACAACCAGACGCAGGACCCGTCCAGCGACTGCGGCACGGCAGTGGTGCTCTGCGACAAGGACCCTTTCACCGTCGACTTCGTCGTCGGAGCAGGCAACAACCCCAATGAGATCGGTAATGTAAGCTGTAATTCCTTTAGCTGCCAGATCCAGGAAGCGAATTCCGCCTGGTACAAATGGACTTGTGAAGACCCCGGCACCCTCACTTTTACGCTCACTCCGCTCAACTCTTCCGACGACCTGGATTTCGTACTTTACGAATTGCCTAATGGGGTCAACAACTGTTCCGACCGGAATGACATCCGCTGTATGGCCTCCGGAGAGAACGTCGGGGCGCCTTTCAGCGAATGGGCGGCCTTCTCAATGGCCTGGCCATCCTTTTGCTCAACCCCCTGACGAATGGCTGCC
>CAYVVK010000499.1:0-4792 GCA_964454855.1 uncultured Phaeodactylibacter sp.
AAAAAATCACTGGCCTAGCCAAACACGACACTTATTAAACGCGCGTCGCTTAGCACCCTGTATGAGGCCAGGAACAAGGCCGGCGGGGAACAGCCGGAAGCTTTCGATTCCGCCTATCTGATGACCCGCTATAGATCAGAGTACGGCCTGATGGGGCTGCCCGCCTTTGTGCGCAAAGTGATCATTCCGGCCACCTACTTCATAGGAAAGCTCACGGGCAAATACCGAAAGTTCAAAAACGCGCCGCAGCCCCTTTGACCAAATGCGTTTTTATTGATGATAGCGAGGAGTTGCCGCCTGCGGGGGGCAGCTCCTTTCGCTTGTGTCCAAAATTATTTTTATATTTGAGCGCCCCCTTTTTCTTCACTATCTGCATCTCCGATACTGGTTTACTCACCCGATACTGCTTTGGCATTACGAAGACCACCATACTCTTTTTACTAAAACCTAGTTGACATGAAAAAAGCCTTGCGAATCGCGGGAATCGTTGTGGGAGCCATCGTGCTCCTTTTCGCCATTGTGGCGCTTTATTTTAATTTCAAGGGGATGCCCACCTACGAAGTGCAGGCGCCGGAGATCAGTATCGAAGGAGACTCGGCGCAGGTTGCCAGGGGGGAGTACCTCGTTAACCTCAGCTGTGTCTATTGCCACAGCGGTGAGGAAAAGAACATGAGCGGCCGTTTTTTCGAAGAGAACGACTTTGGGAAGATCTACGCGCCCAACATCACCAGCCACACCAGCGCTGCCCTTGGCCAGTATTCCGATGGAGAACTGGCCTACCTGTTGCGCACCGGCATCAAGCGCAACGGCGAACTGGCACTGCCTATGATGCCCCGCCTGAACCACCTCAGTGATGAGGATCTGAAGTCTGTTATTGCCTACCTGCGTTCCGGGCCGTCCGTCATGGCGCCTTCCGACAAGCAGCAGCCCAAGAGCGAACTCAGCCTGCTGGGCAAGGTGCTGATGAACATGGCCGTTAAGCCCTATCCCTATCCGGATGCGGCCATCGAAGCGCCGCCCCGCAGCGATAAGGTGGCCTACGGGCGCTATGTTTCCACCGCCGCCATCCACTGCTACCACTGCCACTCCGCCAGTTTTGCTACTACCAATGACCTGGTGCCGGAAGACTCCGAAGGCTACATGGGCGGCGGCAACCTGGTGCACAACCTCTACAAAGAAGGCGAGTGGGTGCCTTCCGCCAACCTGACTTTCCACACCGAACACGGCATCGGCAGCTGGACGGAAGAGCAGTTCATCAACGCCGTGCGCTTCGGACAGGGCCACGATGGCGTGGGGCTGAGCACCACCATGCCGAAATTTACCAGCATGACGGAGGAAGACATCAGCGCCATCTGGGCTTACCTGGAGACCGTGCCGGTGATTGAGAATGAGGTGATGCAGGCCAGTAAGTAAGCGGACAGTTTCATTTTACTTATACTGCTTCGAAAGCATGGCCTGAAACGCTTTATTCTTGGGTGTTCCGGGGAGATTGTTACATTGTTGAATTGTTACATTGTTGTGTCCCCCCATAAGTGGGGGGGGCAGGTTTAGTTTACTTATACTGCTTCGAAAGCAGAGCCTGAAACGCTTTATTCTCGGGCGTTCCGGGGAGATTATTACATTGTTGAATTGTTGAGCGCAGCGAACCCCGCCTGGGTTGCATTGTTGTGTCCCACGCCCCCACGGAGAAGACTGCTCGTTGAGCTTGTTTACCGATTCCGGCCTGCTCATCCGGCCGATAAAGGCAGGAAAAGGAAAATTAGCACTCAAAAAGCGGAAATGAAGAAGATTCCCCTGCTATTGGCCATTATGGCCTTGAGTGTTTTCCAATCCATATCTGCTCAGCGAGCGGCTGTGGAAGAAAGGCCGGTGACGGAACAGTACTCCTTACTGATTCGGTTCGAGGCCGATCTCGGCAGCCTCTCCCGTTTTTATTTTATCGACAACTCGCCGGAGCGGCGCGAGCGGTTTAAGCGCTTCTATGAAAATTACCTCGCCGAGCTTCAGGAACAGCCATTCGAAGCGCTCTCCAAAGGAGGGCAGGTAGAATACCTGGTGTTCAAACAACTGCTGGAAGATGCCCTGTATCGGCTGATTGTGGAGGAAGAGGAGTTCAGCCAGGTGGAGGAATGGGTAGCCTACGGAACGCCCATTTACCAACTGGAAAAGCAACGCCGCCGCGGAAAGCATATGGATGGCCAGGAGGTGGCCCGGCAGCTTAACAGCCTGCAGGAAGCCGTGCAGGCCAATGCGGGGAAGTTGGAAGAGGCGCCGGGTTTCCCCGCTAACCTTGCCCGGCGGGCGGCGGGTATCGTCGAGGGGCACAGGGAGGCGCTGAAGAGCGTCTACGATTTTTACCAGGGCTATGACCCGCAGTTCAGCTGGTGGGTAAAAGAGCCCTACAAAAAACTGGATACCACTCTGCTGCACTATGCCCGGCTGCTTCGGGAAAAAGTAGATACCACCACGCTTCCCCCGGATGACGGCAGCGGCATCATCGGCCAGCCCATCGGGCGGCAGGAACTCATCCGCCTGCTGGCCTCGGAGATGATCCCCTATTCTCCGGAAGAGTTGGTGGACATCGCCAACAGGGAGTTCGCCTGGTGCGATGCCGAACTGCTGAAAGCCTCCCGCGAGATGGGCTTTGGGGATGACTGGCGGAAGGCGCAGGAAAAAGTGAAACAAGCCTACGTGCCGCCGGGGCATCAGCCCGAGGCCATGCTGGAACTGTACGAGCAGTCGGTAAACTTTTTAAAGGAAAACAACCTGATCTCTATTCCCCCCCTGGCTGAGGAAACCTGGCGCATGAGCATGATCCCGCCGGAGCGGCAGCTGATCAGCCCTTTCTTTCTGGGCGGTGAGGTACTGCAGATCTCCTATCCCACCGATGAAATGGGCCATGAGGACAAAATGATGAGCATGCGCGGCAACAACCCCCATTTTTCCCGCGCTACCGTACACCACGAGCTGATCGCCGGCCATCATTTGCAAATGTTTATGAACGGCCGCCATAAACCCTACCGTCGCATTTTCCGAACGCCTTTCTGGATCGAGGGCTGGGCCCTGTACTGGGAAATGATCCTCTGGGGCGAGGGCTTTCCCCGCAGCCCGGAAGACCGCATCGGCATGTTGTTCTGGCGCATGCACCGCTGCGCCCGCATCATCTTTTCCCTGAACTACCATCAGGGCAAGTGGACGCCCCAGCAGTGCATCGATTTTCTGGTGGAACGCGTTGGCCACGAGCGGGCGAATGCCGAGGGGGAAGTGCGGCGCTCCTTTACCGGCAATTACGGCCCGCTCTACCAGCTGGCCTACATGACGGGCGGCCTGCAGTTCTACGCCCTGAAAAAGGAACTGGTGGACAGCGGGAAGATGAGCTACCGGCAATTTCACGATGCCATTATGCAGGAAAACTACCTGCCTGTGGAGATGATCCGTGCTCTCCTTACCGATCAGCCGCTGAGGGAAGATTTCGAGAGCTCCTGGCGGTTTTATGAGGAATAAAGTGGCTTATTCAGGAGGGCAGCATGGATGTTTTCATTTCCCGCCTGCGCGGATACCTCAGGCGGGATCCGAATGTCGAGATCGTAAACCATCGGGGAATAGGCTACAGCCTGGTGGTGCATGAGGGCTGATAGCTGGAAAGCTTTTGCACCGCATATTCAGACGATATGCCCAAATTGTGCGATCAAGTACCGGCTATTACTTATCTTTCGCAGCAAAAATATCCATGCAACGAATCGTCCTTGCTGCTTTTTTTATCCTCACTGCCGGTTTGGCGGCCTATGGCCAGAAAACATCAACCGCCTCCCAGGCAGAGGCTTCTCTCTCCGAATTTTTTAAACCACTCAAGTACCGCAACATCGGCCCCTTCCGGGGCGGCCGCTCCGTCTGTGCTTCGGGCGTCATCGGTGATCCGCTCACTTACTATATGGGCACCACCGGCGGCGGCGTCTGGAAAACGGAAGATGCCGGGCAGCACTGGAAAAACATCTCCGACGGCTATTTCGGGACCGGCTCCGTGGGCGCAGTAGCTGTTTCCGCCAGCCATCCCAATGTGGTGTATGTGGGCATGGGCGAGCACGCCCCGCGTGGCGTAATGACCTCTCACGGCGATGGCGTTTACCGATCCACCGATGCCGGGAAAACCTGGAAACACCTGGGCCTGAAGGAGACCCAACACATCTCGCGCATCACCATCCATCCGGAAAACCCGGATATCGTCTACGTAGCCGCTCAGGGCCAGCTCTACGGCAGAAATGAAGAGCGCGGAATTTTCAAATCTACCGACGGCGGCGCAACCTGGGAAAAAGTGCTGTACGTGGACGATCGCACCGGCTGCTCCGAGCTGTCGATGGACCCCGTAGACCCCAACATCCTCTATGCTGCGATGTGGGAACATCAGCGCCTGCCCTGGAAAGTGATCAGCGGCGGCCCGGGCAGCGGCCTGTACAAGTCGATGGACGGCGGCGCAACCTGGGAAGAACTCACCGAAGGCCTGCCCGAAGAAAAGGGCAAAATGGCCATCGACGTCTGCCCTTCCAATCCGCAGAAGGTGTACGCCTTGATCGAGAGCGATTCGGAGCAGGAGAAGGGCGGGCTGTTCGTTTCCAGCGATGCCGGAAGATCCTGGAGCCGCATCAGCGCCGACCACCGCCTGGTGCAGCGCGCCTGGTACTACATCGAAGTATTTGCCGACCCCCAGGATGAGAATACCGTGTACGTGCTCAGTGCTCCCGCTCTGCGTTCCATAGACGGTGGGAAAAGCTGGGAGCGCCTCACCGGCACACAC
>CAYVVK010000499.1:4802-5288 GCA_964454855.1 uncultured Phaeodactylibacter sp.
CCCCCGCAACCTGTGTATCGCCAATGACGGCGGCGCCGCCATCAGCTTCAACCACGGAGAATCCTGGTCTACCCAGGACAATATGCCCACCGGCCAGTTCTACCGCATTAACGTAGACAATGGCTTCCCCTACCGAATCTACGGCGGCCAGCAGGACAATTCTTCCGTATCCATCGCCCACCGCGAGCTGGGCAGCTACGGCATCAGCACCGACAGCTGGCATGCTTCGGCCGGCGGGGAAAGCGCCTTCCTGGCCTTCGACCCCGACAATCCCCGCTATGTGCTGGGCGGCAGCTACCTGGGCACCATAGAAGTGCTGGATAACGAGGCTTTCGCCAGCACCAACATCATGCCGGCGCCCATTCAGTACCTGGGGCGGGCGGCCAGCGACATGAAGTACCGCTACAACTGGAACGCGCCCATCATCTGGTCGCAGCACAACCCCAATACCTTTTCCCATGCCGCCCAGAAACTACTCCGCACTCG
>CAYVVK010000500.1:0-5257 GCA_964454855.1 uncultured Phaeodactylibacter sp.
GCAGGGGGATCAATATTCCACCCCCGCTTTTCAGTGGCAAAAAAGCCTGGATGAGGGTGCTGCCTGGGCCGATATTCCCGGAGCCAACAGCAGCAGCATTCCGCACACGGAGCTCAGCGGCGGGTATTACTACTACCGCTACCTGCTGGCCAGCTCGCCGGAAAACCTCGCCAATTCCAAATGCCGCGTCATTTCCAATGTGAAGGTGGTGTATGTGCAGCCCAAATTCCATACGGTATCGGATACCATCTGTGAAGGGGGTACTTACCTTTTTGGAAACAAGCCCTTATCGGAGGGCGGGACGTATGTGGATTCGCTGATCTCCTCCTTCGGTTGCGACAGCATCGTCACCCTAAACCTGGAGGTGGTGCCCGACATGGGTATCCGTGCAGATATTTCAACCGAAGACCCGAGCTGCTCCGGCTATCAGGATGGCCGCATCAGCCTGACGGGCATCCAAAACTTCTACCCTCCGGCCATCATCAGCTTCAATGGAGAATCCTTCATGGCGGAAGAAACTGTTTTCCCGAATCTGGCCAGCGGCGCCTATCAGCTGACGGTTTCCGACCGGCTGGGGTGCGAGGCCACCTATGACGTCCGCCTGGAAGAACCCCTTCCCCTGATGATCGAACTGGGGGAGAGCCGAAGCATCGGCCTGGGCGAAAGCCTCCGGCTGCGCGCCACGGCCAACTACCCGCTGGCCAGCGTGGAATGGGACCCGCAGGATTTGGTAGCCTGTGACAATGAGAACTGCCTGCAGCCGGTAGTGCTTCCCCTGGAAACGACAACCTTCACCCTGAAAGGCATCACTGCCGAGGGCTGCGAAGCCACCGACTCCATCCGCATCCGCCTCAATGAAGTGCGGGCGGTATACATCCCCAATGCCTTCTCTCCGGACGGCGACGGCCGCAACGACTATTTTACCCTCTTCGCCGGGCAGCCCAATGTGCAGGAAGTGCTGAGCCTGCAGGTATTCAACCGCTGGGGCGCCCTGGTTTTCGAGCGTAATAATTTTCCACCCAATGAGCTGGGGATAGGGTGGGACGGTGCTCTCAAAGGCAAAACAGCCCCGGCGGGCACCTACGCCTATGTGTTTCGGGTGCGCTTTCTGGATGGGAAAGAGCTGGAGTATACAGGGGCGGTGGAGTTGGTTCGGTAGGGGGGGTGTTGTTAAATTGTTGAGCACAGCGAAACCCGCCCCGGTACGGGCCCTATGGGTATGGGTTAAATTGTTACATTGTTGAATTGTTAGATGGTTGGATTCTTAGATGGCTGGGCATAGAGTGCTTATTATAGTGTACATTAAATTGTGTGATGTTCCCTGCGCTCGCCTCCCGGCCTCCTGAAGGAGTAGCTGCCACCCGCCCTACATAAGGCTGATTGGATTTTTGCGGGAGGTGGTCCTCCTCTTTAGGGAGTTAGAGGGCTGCGATGGCATATCCAAAAACTTTATGCACACTATACCTATTCTGCTTCGATAGCAGGGCCGGGAGAGGTGGTTACACTTTGGCCAATATGCCGTAGGCATGGCCTATAGGGAGAGCAGATCAGGGTTTAGGGGCGAGTCGCCGCCGGTAAGCCTCCTGAGAGATGGCCTGCAGCGGCCGTTGCTGAAGGTGGCATTCCACCCAGGAGGGAATATCCAGAAAGACGAAATCGCGTTGTTCCAGCGGGTTATTGGCCATTTCCGCCAGCTCGGCCTGAAAAGACCGGAACAGCGGGCGGGTTTCCTGCAGGGGGGCGCGAAAAAGCTTTTTAAGAAAAGAGAGGGTGGCGGCCTGCAGGGGCGATAAGGCGTCCAGTTTTTTAAAGAAGGTGTCAGCGCCCTGCAGCAGGTAATCGCTGATGTCGTAGTTGCCCAGTTCGAAATGCGCCATGAGGAAGAGGAGGTGGGCGTAGGCCTGCAGTTCGTCACGCAGGTGTCCTGACTGCAGGTCGATGATCTTCTTCAGGTAGGTGACCGCCTCGCCGGGCTGCCCGTTGCCGAAGTAGAGCCAGGCGATCTTGTAGTGGAAGATCATCACCTTGTGCAGGTCGAGCTGCTTTTCGTAGCGGCGCAGGCGCCGCAGGGTGCGGGGGAGGATGTTCTGCAGGCCATCCTTGAAGCAGCCTTCGAGGAAGCAGAGGTTGAACCGCCCCTGATGCACGTAAAGAAAGGAGAGCGCTTTGGAATTGTCGTTGAATTTCTGGTACTGGCCCTCGCGAAAGGCTTCGAGCAACTCCAGGGCTTCCCGCAACTGGTGGGCGTTGCGATTGTAAAAGGCCGTAGTGATCACGTGGTGCAGCCCCCGCATGTACATATCCACATCCCTCCAGATCATATTGGGTTTTTCCTGGTACAGTTCAACCCACTGGCTGGCGTAGTCCAGGCAGTCTTCGAATTCCAGCAGGAGATAGTGCAGCCAGAAATAGCATTCACAGCGGTACAGGCGCTCGAAAAAGGTGGGTTGATGGCCTTCGTCCCGAGGCTGGAGGGCTTCGAACTCCTGCCGGATGCGGCTACGGTGTTCTTCGTTGCGCAGGTGCCCGTTATTGATGAACTCCCGCTGCAGCCTCAGCTTGAGGTTGGACCATTGCGTGATGTAGGCGTTGGCCTGGCTTCGGAAGCTGGCGTCTTCCATCAGTTGGAGTATACGCCCGGTGGTGCTGCGGGTGATGTGGCGCGATTCGATGAGCTTCTCAAATTCCAGGATTTCCAGGTGGAGCAGGTCCTGATGGCCGGCCTGGGCCATGGCCTTCGCTTTCGCCAGTATTTTCAGCGAGTGGGTGTACAGGCCCTTGCCATAGAGGATGTAGGCGTAATCGATCAGCTCCCGGATCTGTATGTCGCGTTGTTTGTTGAGCTGCATCAGCCGCAGGCTGGTCATCAGGTGCTGGTACAGGTGGCGCCGCAGGTTGACGAACTGGCTCTTGCTGATGCCGTTAAGTTTCCGGAGCACAGCCGCCTCGTCATAGGTTTTCATCTGTTCCAGCACATCCAGCAGGCGGAGGAACTTGATGTCTCCTTCCCCCTGTATGCGTTTGGCATAGAGGCTGAAGTTGCGCTTCTCCGATTTCGTCAGCGACCGGATCAGGTCAAAAAGTAACTCTCCTTTTGATATGGGCATAGCAAAAAGTATGTGCTTGGCAGTATTTGAAACCGGTCAATTATTTGGCGTAAGTGGCTGGGCGGGATAATTTGTTTTTTTCAAAACCGGAAACGGAGCGTTTGCTTTGGTGAAAATAGAAATAAACATCCGGCTCCCCGCTTTTGACGGTAAAAATTTAGGAAAAAATAACCTATTCACCAAGCTGTGTTATCCTTTACTTTCGCGCATACCTGAAATCACACCTGCGCCCATTCACCTTTCAAAACAGTAAGAAACATGTCCACACTGGATCGTAGAAAATGGCTGAAATCTACAGCCTTCCTGACGGCCGGGCTGGCGGCCGTCCCGGCTTTTCAACCACTGGCTGCCCGTTCTGCGCGGGTGAGTAAAGCGTTAAAGGTTTGGGAGCACAGCCTGCGCTTCCCCCCGGATATCGATAAGCTCAAAGCCCGCCTGCTGGCTAATGAGAATCCCTATGGCCCCTCCGATAAGGTGCGGCTGGCCATCATGGAATCCTGCTCCTTGGGCAACCGCTATGGCCATCGCGATGCCGCCCGCCTGATCGATATGATCGCGGAAAAAGAAGGCGTACCCAAAGAATACATCCTCCTGGGGCCAGGCTCTACCGCCCTGCTGGAGAAAACCGCCATTGTACAGTTTCGCAAAGGAGGAAATATCGTCTCCGGTGACCCGGCCTACATGTCGCTCATCAAAACCGCCCTTGCCTTCGAGGCGGAATGGAAGAGCGTGCCCCTGCTGAAGGACTATGCCCACGATCTCGACGGCATGGCCCGTGCCATAGACGGCAACACTAAGCTGGTGTACATCTGCAATCCGAACAACCCGACCGGGACGATCACTCCGGCGCCGGCCCTGCGAAAGTTCTGCGCCGCCGCCAGTGAAAAAACGCCCGTCTTCGTAGATGAGGCCTACCTGGAATTCCTCGACAAGCCGGAAGCGGCCAGCATGATAGGCCTGGTGCGGGAAGGCAGGGACGTCATCATCAGCCGTACCTTCTCCAAGATCCACGGCATGGCGGGCCTGCGCATTGGCTATATCGTGGCCCAGCCCGAACGTATAGAGGCTATCAGTGCTATGGTGCGCAGCACCATGGGCCTGTGCATCACCTCCCTGAAGGCCGCCATGGCCAGTATGGAAGATGTGGCCTTCCAGGCCAATACCCGGAATTGGACGGCCGAGGCGCGGGAGTATGTGTACGCCGAACTCAGCAAGATGGGCTTCGATTATATTCCCTCTCACACCAGCTTCATTCTGTTTCCCATAGAAATGGAGGGCGAGCAGTTTTTGGAGAAGATGTTTGCCGAAAGGATAGGCGTACGCGCTTTCCAGATCTACGACAAGCCTTACTGCCGGGTGAGCATGGGCACGGAGGAGGAACTGGGGATGTTTGTTGCTGCTTTGAAAAAGGTGCTGACGTAGGCAGTGGGCCCTGTGGAATACTCGCTTCGCGAATTCCACAGGGCGGGCAGTGGGCAAAGCTTTAAAAACGGAATATGAACCTTGCGATAGAAAAAACACTGGCGCTTCTCCTGCTGATCGGTATCGGCATCCTGCTAAAGGGAAAGCTGGCGGGCCGCGATCAGCTGGGAGGCGTCAAAGTGCTGATACTGAGCGTCGCGCTGCCGGCCACCATTTTCGTGGCCCTGCTGAAGATAAAAGTAGATTCGGCCTTACTGTTCCTTCCCCTGCTGGCCCTGGGGTTCAACGGGCTGATGCTTTTGGCGGCCCAACAGCTACTCCCGCTTCTGGGTATCGGCAGGGGAGGAGCTGCTTTTCGCACCTATCTGCTGCTGTTGCCTTCCCTGGCGCCGGGCCTTTCCTGTTTTCCCTTTCTTATGGAATACCTGGGGGAGGAAAGCCTGGCCCTGGCCGCCCTGGCGGATGTAGGCAACAAAGTGTTTGTACTGATCCTCCTTTACCTGCTGGCTATGCGGCTGTATTATCGCCTGCACCGGCAAGAGGACGGCCAAGCGGAGGCTTCGCGGGGACAACAACTAAAAGGCCTGCTCCTTTCTCTGCTGCGCGAACCGGTCAACCTGGTGATCGTGGCGGCCCTGGCGCTATTATCATTGGGCTGGAACATCAACACCCTGCCCGCCTTCCTCAGCGATCCCATTCTGCGCCTCAGCGCCATGATGACGCCCCTG
>CAYVVK010000501.1:0-5243 GCA_964454855.1 uncultured Phaeodactylibacter sp.
ACCCCGTTTTCCAGCGCTATGAAAAATCACAAATCTTGGGTTGTTGAACTATAAGCTCTGCTTTTCCTACCCTTGATATACTTCTCCAGTATCATAGCTTCACTGCGGTTGTTGACGGCGATGGCTTTGGCCAGCTTCCAAGGGCGGTATCTTGAAGTGAAGGAGTTTTCGGAGAGCTCGTTGTGGAAAAGCAGGCGGGTTTCGAGGCCGTGAGTTTGGCCGACATAGAATTTATCAGCAGCCCGGGAGTGAAGGATGTAAACGAAGTGCATGGCATAGGGCGTTAGGAGTAAAAACAAGAAAGCCCCTTCCGCAGAGCGGAAAGGGCTTTAGCGCCTCAGGTAGGACTTTATTTGAGGTTATAAAACACTGGTTTTCAGTATTCTACTTGGATATATCGGTTTTGCTTTAAAATTGATTAAAAAAAATGCGGCTTTTACGGTCGAAATACGATCGTCCTAAAAGAGCATTGTATAACATCGAAACTCCCTTCCCACAGCTTCCCCGTTGCCTGCTGCTCCGCCCGGTATTGATGTACGCCAACCGACAGCTGGGGGATGCACTCACTCCCACCAGGTGGCAGGGTGAATTTGAAGGCACCGTCAGTAAACACATCCAACCGCTCACCTGTGACGTTCTCAAAACACCGGCTCCCGAAGTTGTTTACTTCGCAAGCCAGCTCTTCCGGATCTTCTTTCTGGCAGGATGAAAACACCAATAAAAAGGCAAATAAGATAAAGATAAATCGCATGATCTTAAAAGTTAAAAAGGCGGGCTCGATGCCCGCCAAAAACAACAGCTGATATTGAAGTACAAAATCATCTGCATGGATTCAAAAAAAGTGCTATTTCCTCGATGCCGAGAAAACAATCACTCCAACCAATACTAGAGTTCCAAGAATAATGGCAAGAAAAACCCCTTGCGAAGGGGACATTGAGCCCGGCTGAATTGGATTGAATGCATCCTCCCTGGTTGCATCGAATGCTTTAGCCAGGCGCCGAGGGCCCGAAACTATGATTTCGGCAACTCCATCGAAAATTCCATTTACCGCAAGGGCTATTGCGCTTATTGGTTCCATATTCAATTATCGATTAATTGCGAAAATTAAGAGCGCGAACATGATAAGCACTCCGCCCATCACCATGGCATCATCAATCTGTTGATTCAGTTCTTCTCTTTCTTCATCTGCGCGGACGATCTCGCCAGTAGGGTCGACGTAATCGAGAAGTGAAACTCCCCGGTCGGGGCAAGGGTCATAGCCGTAGCGCCGCATTACGTCTACCTCGTTCACTGTGCAGAGGAATTCTTCCTTTGTGAACTCTGTCCGCCCCGAATTACACATCCGCCTGCAGCTGGATGAGAGCGAGGGCGCTAAGCCGAACCATCCGTCGCACCGCCGTCGGCACTGGCATTTGTGTTTGCAAAAAAGTCCCATATCATTATTCTTCGATCATATGAATAGTGTTGGTGGCACCGCCCGAATTCAATTTTATCAAGTAAATAATTGCCGCTGTGACCAATGCAGCTATGATCGCTGTGGCACCACCAATTAGAAATGCTTCTTCTTTCCCCATCATCCAATAATATTTAGTTCATCCATTCGGTTTCGTACCCGTTTATCCCATTTGACTCCAGACACGCTGCAGCCTGACTGAAAGGTGCTGTCCATATTGCTACGAAGCGAGTCGCCGATTATCTTCGCGTACTCATTGCATACAAGGATAAATTCATTATCAGTCAATTCCATGAGCCGCCGGTAGGCACCACAACGAGGACTCGCGTCCAGCAGCCATTCTTCATGAACCTCTGTGAGCCGGGCAATCAACGCCCGTGGGTCAAAATTTACGGGCAAGGGCTCACCAGGTACGAAAGGAGTATCTTCATGTTCAGCACTATCAGCAAAGCCGAATAGCCGCCGAATCACCATGGAAAACGAAGCCACAAAAACAACTAGCAGGACGACGATTGTAAGCCCTACCCCTACCTTCAGAATTTGCTTATTTCCCATGGTGATTAATTTGCAGAGAACTCAGGCTCGCTCGCCTTTTTCTTGAATACGATTACCTCTTGGCGCTCTGGAGCAGGCTTCTGCTGCTTGATGGCCCAGTACACACCTACCAGTACGATGGCACCGCCGAGAAGAAAGGATTTCATGTCAATCATATTGCATCGTTTTTCCACCAGTTACCGACCAGTACGTTTATCATCCTCTCCCTGGAAAGCGAAGGCAATTTGGGCAACCAGTCATGCCCTTTGGCTTCAGACCAGTGCGCCGACCGGCCCGGGATTACCGTTCGCCCGGTAAGCCGCCTGAGGCGTTGCACGTCTGCCCCCGACATAGCCGGTTTCGCCTTGGGCAGGAATGGATTCCCGGGGACGTGGACGCCTTTGATTTCACAATTGGCATTGTGGCAAGCCTGCTGTTCCTGGGACAGGCCTTTCAATTTGTTTAATTCAAGGATGACGTTCATTTTTTCCATATCAAAGATTATTTTTGATTCCCTCTATGCTGGTCAACAGAAACTCCGGTTTTGGAGAAACTTTGCTTATAGCGTAAGAGAGCAGACGGGCAATAACCTCGTCCCGATCCAGGCCATTCGCTTCTACTGCTGTCTCAATATAGCTTTCCAACTTTTCGCTTTCAGGCAGTTCTCCCTCCCAGCCATCAAAGCCGCCGTTCAACCTCTCTGCTACCGCGTCTGCAATTGCCGCCAAGTCTCCTTCACCAAAAACCTGTCCACCTTGATGCTCACACTCCAGGCAGTTATCCCTAACGATATCGCCACAAAGCTTACTGAGAGTAAGCCCCTTTTCCTTTGCCAAGTCGCGGAGCGCTTCTTTTTCTTCATCAGAGACACGAAATGCAACAGAGTTATACCCCATAACTTTTTTGTTTACAATGTAAACATAAAGGTGTTATTTTCTCTGAAAAATGTCAAGGATTTTGTTAACAATTGTAAACAAAGTATTGTGAATCGGCGAATTACAATTGTAAATCAGGCATTTACGTAAATAAATGTAAACCGGCGAATTTTCTGGAACAGCTTACAAAGACAAAAGCCCTCCCCTCTTTTGAGGGAAGGGTCTCAGAATTGATCAGAGAAAATTTGTAGAGCCCTTATCTCTCTTGGTGCATTCGGCTCAACTCCTTTTCCAGTTTTGCCTGTAGCTCTTTGATCTTTACCAGGTTCGCCTGGTGGTACTTAATGAGGTCGGAGCGCCCGGCAAAGTCCCGGATAAACCCCTCTTCGTCTTTTTTGTAAGCTTCCAGGCCGGTAATGATCTTGCTCATTTCGTCAATTGATAGGGTCATGGCATTAGGTTTTTAAGTTCCTGTAAATCCGTTATCCAACCATCAATGAGGCCGGCAATAACTTCTCTGGCATCTTCCTTATGGCCGGGGCCGGTATAGTTCGGCGGGGCGTCGTACTTGATGCACAACTCGTCTATTTCAGCCTGAAGATCCGGCGCCAACTCTTGCAGCTTCGCCAGGGCTTCGAGGTAATGGTTTGTCATGGCTTCACCGTTTTGGGTAGTTCCTCAAAATTTTCTACCCGTATGCGGGGTATCATTGACCGGCGGCCGTCTTTTTCGCGGGTATACACCCCACACAACTCCTTTAGGTGGTGGGGCTTTTCCAACTGAAGGCCGTGCCGGTTGTTCCATTCATAACCTAGCACCTTCCATTCCTGGCCGTATGCTTTTACTTTTACTTGCTTCATGGCATTGATTTTAGAATGGTATAAAGAATGAAGCCTACCAGGATAACCTTCATGGCCAGGCCGATGTCTGATATTGCACCTTTGGCGGCGCTCTTAACGTGCTGCGGTTTCATGCGCTCTAATTTTTTGTTCATAATGGGCAATCCATTGCCGGTTGTTTTCAATGGCGTTGAGTGTACCCTTATGCACCTTTTTTCCGGCCCGCTCTGCGGCTAATTTCTTTTGGTAGGACCTGGCGTATCTCTTCTTATACATCCGTAGCCTACGCCTCAAATTAACCAGCTCATAACCGGGCTTCTCCGCTTCGCTTTCCTGGCTCTCATCTGCCTCAAAAAACTGTGCATTAAAGGGTACACCATTGCCCGTTACTCGTTTCCCTCTTCAGCCTCTTTGAAAAGGTCCATCGAATAAGAGAAGATCCCTAATACCAGTTCTCCGGCAAAGGCCGTCCATAGCACGGTAAGGATAATGATGTTAGCCGCTTCAACTGTGCCTCCGATCATTAGGGCCTTAGCTGCCGTTTCCACATGGTAGGAACTCCAGACAGTGAAGGCCAGCGAAATGGCAACGAAGAACGCCGCCGGTATCCACTTTTGAATCTTGGACATTTGAACTCCAGCGCCGCCAACGGCAAACCGGAACATACCGTAACAGCCGCCGGAAACCATTGCAAATTCACCTACCACCTTTTGGTGGAATAGGTACTCAACATAGGAGGCTGCAACAGCTGCAACCAGGATGACGATTAGGAGTAGGGCAGGAGCCGCCGCCGTGAGTATGGCAGCCGCTTCAACTGTGAAGTTCCGGACCTGTTCGGCCGGTGAGTTGTTAGAATTTTGTACTTTTGACATGATAGTCATATTTGATGGTTATCGAATTCCCCTGGTGCCGAAATTGGGTTCGGCGCCAGGGTTTTTTTAATGCCTAGAACCTCATGCTTCGGCAATTTCTAGGGTTAATTGTTGAACTGCCTGGCTTCGCTCTCGCCTCCGCTCTTTTGCGTGGCGCTGTTTCATTATTTCCAGCCCTTCAATAAGCCATTGCCGGACTTCGATTTCCTCTTCCTCATTCAATGGTTGGTTACCCTGGCTAAAAATCATTTTCGGCTTGCTGTAGCGCTTCCAGCTATGCCCGGGGCGCAATACCACCTTTGTATCAATAAGATCCCGCAGGGCGTCCCCTGGGACGTACCCGGCAAGCTTCTGGCTTGCATCTATTATCTCTCCGGTCGCCCGGTCAACTGCCAGCCCTTCCCGCTCCCAATCGCTCGTTTCCTGGTTCCAGGTGTATTCAGCAATAGCATAGGCTTCTGCTTCTTCTGCCGCTGCCTGCTCTTCGGCTTCGGTCAATTCTGCTGCCGGCGCTTTGAACCCGAACGGCTGAAAAACCCGCCGGCCCTTCACCGCTGCAAATATCACATCCAGCGCATCGGCATAGATAAGCCTGTTTTGTTTGGCGCTTCCCTGAATCACTTTGGTAAAGTATTTGAATAGCTCGAGGGTTGCACTTTGCGTGGCAGGC
>CAYVVK010000502.1:0-5237 GCA_964454855.1 uncultured Phaeodactylibacter sp.
AGATGCGCTTGGCAGACAGTGGCAATTAGGAACCATTCAGGTAGACTATAACCTGCCCGACCGCTTCGAGCTGGAGTACATAGGCGCCGACAACCAGCCGCACCGCCCGGTGATGATCCACCGCGCACCCTTCGGCTCCATGGAGCGCTTCATCAGCATTCTGATCGAGCATACCGGAGGGAAATTCCCGCTCTGGCTGACGCCCGACCAGTTTGCCGTGCTGCCCATCAGCGATAAATTCAACGATTACGCCAAAAAGATCGAGCAGGAGCTGGCCGTACACGACATCCGCGGTTATGTGGACGGCCGCAGCGAAAAGGTCGGCCGAAAGATCCGGGATACGGAAGTCAATAAGGTGCCCTTTATGCTTATTGTGGGAGAGAAGGAAGAGGAATCCGGCACCGTTTCCGTACGCCGACAAGGCGAGGGGGACATCGGTACGATGACGGTGGAGGAGTTTGCGGTGCATTTTAAGGAAAAGGCGATGGAGTAAACCTTCCAGGCCCCTTATCGGGGCAGGTTCCTCAAAACCTGGAAGCGTTTGACACATGGGCAAGGCCCGGTGGCCGCACACCCGCAAACGATGCCGGGTTTGTCCGCTGGCCCGGCCATAGGCACCGGCAGGTTGGCTGCCTGCTAAACCTTCCAGCGTTTCTCAAAACCTGGAAGCGTTTGACACATGGGCAAGGCCCGGTAACCGCCTGCCCGCAAACGCTGCCGGGTTTGTCCGCTGGCCCGGCCATGGGCAAAACGCCGGCAGGTTGGCTGCCTGCTAAACCTTCCAGCGTTCCTCAAAACCTGGAAGCGTTTGACACATGGGCAAGGCCCGGTAACCGCACACCCGCAAACGCTGCCGGGTTTATCCGCTGGCCCGGCCGTGGGCAAAACGCCGGCAGGTTGGCCTAAAAAAAATTGAACCAATCGCCCTTTTTTCAGGTTTATTGCAGTGAACATGTTAAAATTTTTTTAAAGTGTTAAGAGGCAGCTTGCGTTGTTGCCGATATTAGTGTATTTTGCTTGCGAAACAATTAGAACCTCCGGTTATATGAAGCACACTTTACCCTTACTGTTATTTTTTCTTTTCAGCCTCACCGTCGCCTATTCTCAAACGAGCTTCAGCGACCGCCTCAACATCCGGTCCTCCGGAGAGCCCGATAAGGTTGAACTACATATATTTCCCAATCCCGCTATTGACTATATCAGCATCACGGACAATGACGTGGTTTCCAAGATCACGATATATAATCTGGTAGGCAGGGAGATGAAAACCTTCGACGCCATAGAGCAGGAGCGTTACTACGTGGGTGACCTGCCCCGCGGCATGTACCTGGTACAATTACGCCGGCAGGACGATAAGATCATTACCACCCAGCGGGTGAATAAACGATAGCTATACTTCAGCCGTGGGCAGCTACTTTTTGTAAAAGTTGGCTAAAAATTCCGGCAGGTGGCGCAGTGCCGCCAGCTCCCGGTACATCGTTCTTGCTTCATTAGCCGGATACCCGAAATAAGCTTTCCCTTTTTCCAGATTCTTGGATACCCCCGATTTGGCCGATACGATCACCTTATCTTCTATTCTCAGGTTCTGCGCAATGCCCACCTGGCCATACAGGATGACGTCATCTCCGATGACGGTATTGCCGCCGATGCCTGTTTGTGCCGCAAACAGGCAGTTTTTCCCCACCACCACATCGTGCCCGATGTGGATCTGACAGTCCAGCTTGGTGCCTTCTCCAATGATGGTATCTCCCGATACGCCCTTATTGATGGTGCAGCCCGCGCCGATGCCCACCCGGTCGTGGATGACCACCCGCCCACCGGAGCGCCAGGGGATGTAACCTTCCTCCGTACGCTTGAAATAAAAGGCATCTGTGCCGATCACTGTTCCTGATTGTATGGTGACATGGTCGCCAATGATGGTATGTTCGGCGATGGCCACGTTAGACTGAATGTGGGTGTGCTTCCCGATCTTCACATGATGGCCAATGGTGACATTAGGCTCGATGATAGCCGTGGGGTGGATCTCCGCCGTATCGCTGATGGGCTGGCTGAGGGGCTGAAAGGGGCGTTGCTCCAGCACCAGGTCGTTGTAGGCCTTAAAGGGGTCATCGCAGATCAGCAGGGCCTTCCCCCTGGGGCACTTCACCTTTTCGTTGATGATGATGGCGGAAGCATCCGACTTGAGAGACTTGTCGAAGTACTTGCGTACATCCACAAAGGTAAGATCTCCTTCCTGCACCTGATGGATCTCGTTGATGCCCGTCAGCTGCAGCTCCTTGTTGCCAATGAGCTCGGCACCGATCTTCTCCGCGATCTCCCGGACGGGAATGGGTGATGGAAATTTCATGAGTTATGCCGTATTTTGTCCTAAAGCCAGGGTGCAACTTCAAAGTTGCGCCCTGACATATTTGCCGTGAAGTTAGGGTGTAAGTTCAAGTTACGCTCTAACTTAGGAAAAAAACTCCAGGTTTGGGCTGCCTTAAAAGCATAATGGATAATGTGATCGCAAAATTTTATTTTCAACTTCTTCAGTTAAGAACTCTTCCCCGCTTCTCTTGCAAGAGAAGGGTCAACGGCGAAAATAAAATTTTACGATCATTGCATAGATGAAACTTTTAAGGCCGCCTCAACTTTATAACATGCCCACAGGAATCGTACAATTTTTTCTGGAACAAAAAGGCTACGGCTACATCCGCGTGCCGGAGACGCGGGAGGAGTTCTATGTGCATCGACGGGAACTGAAGGGGCCGGTGCGGCGGGGCGATAAGGTGCGCTTTGTGATCAAAGAAAACAAGCAGGGGCTGTATGCGGCGGGGGTGGTGCGGCTGGAGGAAGCCTCCTAGTTTTTTAGTTAAAATTCTCGGGAGGCCTTGCCCCATATGTAGTTTTTTTTAACATTGTAGCTATCAAAAACTACCTTTCCAAACAAATATCTCACTTTTTAAGCGCTTTGGGGAAAGCTGAGTAATTGCTTTTCCGGTACCTACCGATAACAAACACGAACACTATTTAACTTTCAATCAATTGTTCACGAATACTATGTTGTTTTCATGAAACAGCATCTTATTTTCTGACAATTGTTCATAGGTGAAATTAAAGCCTTTGCCTCTCAACAGTAGAGGCAAAGGCCTTAGAACTATTTATTTCACATCTTAAAACATTAAGATCCATGAAAAAGTTGCATTTCATTCTAAACTTCACCAAAGCGAAGTTTGAAAGCTTATCTGTAAGGAAGTTCATCATTTTACTACTTTTTGGCAGTGCATTATCCTGCACTGAAAAATTGAATGACTCGGTAGCTGATATCAATCCTAGCGTAAATCAATATGTTTCTCCTACTGGAAATATCGGATATTACTATTTAGATGGTATTCCTGTTTCTATTGAAAAATTCGCTGATGAATGGAAGGGAAGCTGTCCTGGTGAACCTTTATTTTTTGCAAATGATAGAATGTCTTCGGGAATGTTTATCTAGTTTTTGATTCAAGTGAATTAAACTAACTCTATAAATTTAAGAAAGGTTTCGCCTGTATTTAGAAGGGTGAAACCTTTTTTTAACTACATTAATTATGAAAAGGCCTTTTGTATGTGTATATACTTGTATAGCCTTCCTATTCTCCAGCGCTATTCACTCCCAATCAACAACACCCGCCTATGGTTTGATCGGCCTAGAGCCTGCCTTCTCGATCGTAAGCAGTAATTTGGATAGCCTGCCCAGCTTTGCCGTTTTTAGGCCTACTCTGGTAGCGGGTGGGAGAGTGATAAAAGGAGTGGAAGCCCTGGGCCGGGTTCATATTATATTCGGCAATAGCCAGGAGGTAGATATTGAGCGTTCCTGGGGGTGGGGGGTGGATGTGAAGTTTTTATTATCAGACTTCCTGAAATTTCGTGATGAATGGACAAAAGAGAACGTCGAATACTACGTGACGAGTAAGCTGAATTTTCACAGATACCGGCTGGCTAAGTTCGGCATCCCCGAAGGCCTGGAAGCAGGAAGTTCAACAGATGTGAGAATAGGCGCCGGCCTAGGCGTTAAGCTTATTCCCCCGCTGTGGGTGCGTGCGAATTTCCATTATTTTACCAATGAACTGGACTTCAAGGATTCCGGCATGCTAAATAGCGTCGGCATTGTTTATAAGTTGGGGGGATAGCTACAGCACCTGATACCACTTTGTTTTATTTACCCAAACGCGGGGCTTCAGGCCCGCGAAGGGCTGTCTCAGGCAGCATTAATGGGCTTACCTGACTCATAATCTAAGCCGCCTGTTGCAACTGGTCGAATTGCAAGGATTCAAGGTCTTTTCTAAAGAGTGGAAAGTCAAAATCTTCCGGCAGGTTCATTTCTTCCATAGCTGCAATGAATTGGCTCACCATAAGGCGAAAAAACTGAGCCTCATCTGCCTCGATGGCTTTTTGAGGGTCGATGAAAAACTCCAGAGACAACTTCTTTTTGGCCTTACTGTAACTACTCCTTGGCGTGAAAACGTCACCAATAATGGGGGAAAAGGAAATATACTTAACAGCTCCTCCATATTTCGCAAGTTCAATCTCTTTATCCAGCAAGCACTTTAGCCTGTAGCTCATATTGAACTTGCTGCCTATAGTGTCTGGGTCGATCTGCTTTATGAATGTGAAGTTTGAAAATTGCTCCATTTTTCTTTCCTTGTTACTACAATCTCCTTGCTTTCTCCTTTTTGAAATGTAGTTTAGCCCCTGGTGTTTCTTGTAAGTGTAGGTGGCCATGAGCGCGGGTTTCAAGGGTTATTAGTCTTACCAAGATAAGAAAATATTTGATACAAATGGTTGCAGATAGAAGACGATAATTGAAAAAATGCCTCTCCCAACACCTGTATATTTCTCAATACGGCATCAGAAGCTTTTAGAAAAAGAATCGAAATCCATGCCTTTGGTGAAGGCTAATATCCGATCGGTGGCTTCCAGCATATCCTCTACCGAAACTTTTTCTTCAGTACATCAGCCGGGAGCCACCTTCCCTCTCGGTACCAGCCGCTCCCGGCCTCGATGTATTTGCCCTCACGGGCGGGATAAACCTCGCGCTTACCATTGCACGCTCATGCCGACAACTGGCGGCACAACTCTGGCAAAGGCCGGTAAGGGCCGGGCAACCCGGAAACCTATATTGTTATTCGGAAGGCGGAGTTCCTGCTCCGCATTAAGCATCCGGAAGGCGGAGTTCCTGCTCCGCATTAAGCATCCGGAAGGCGGAGTTCCTGCTC
>CAYVVK010000503.1:0-5237 GCA_964454855.1 uncultured Phaeodactylibacter sp.
GAGCGTGGGATCGAAGGGCAGCTCCCCGCGCCCGTCGCGCGCAAGCGCTGCGATGCCGGCGGACGAGCCGTTCTGGAGCGGCACGACGACCGGATCCGCGGCATTGAGCTGGTTCTCCACCAGGCCCGTCACCTGCAGGCTCTGCGGGCCATCGCCCCATAGTATCTTCAGCTCTTTGCCGACTGCCCCTTCGGTAGTGCCGAAAAAGCGAATGGCCGCCTGTTCCGACAAGACAATGCTGTTGGGCGCCTGCAGTACCTGTGCCGGCTCTCCTTCCAGCAGGCCGAAGGAAAAGGCCTCGAAAAAATCCGGATCCGTATACCGAATGTTGGCCCGCAACTGTTCCCCGCCCACCTCGACCGTGGCACCTCCGCCCCGCCAGCGGATAGCGCTCTCTACGGCCGCTACTTCCTCTTCTACTCTGGGCTGCAGCGGCGCCGGCATATTGGCCGTGTACTCCACTCCCCTTGTCCGATAAGCCTCAAAATACGCCCGATAGATGCGATCGCCCTTTTCGTGAAAGCGGTCGTAGGAAAACTGCTTGAGGGCCGTCAGCATCAACAACAAGCTCGCGCCGATGGCCGCTGCCAGCCCAAAGATATTGATGCCGGAAAAAAGCTTGTTCTTCCAGAGGGTGCGAAGGGCGATCTTCAGATAGTTCTTAAACATGGGCGATTTCTTTTCAGCAGTAGTTGAAAACCAAGTTTCATACCAATACGCAATAAATTGATAATCAATATTTTCAATGGTGGTAAGTAAAAATGATGTTCGATAATGAACACTTTTTGTTCATAACTGAACATTTTATGCAACGATCTTATGCTTACATACCGGCAGGGCTATAGAAGTACGACGTAGAAAATCACAAGTGAAATATCTTGTTTCAAACAAAAAAATTTACTATTTTTGTGCTGCTAATCCACAAGATGGTACGAATAGATCAGCTCTTCCCAATCTGAAAGCGGTAAGAAAAAATGGCACTTCGCCGAAAACTTACCCAGGTTTTCCAGCCGCCGCTTTACAGTCAATCCAGATTAATGTATCTTACAAAATCAACAACCATGGAACAAGTGGAAGAAAGATTATCCATCGTCGAATCGGCCCTAGCCGAGTTTATCATTCAGTCCAACCGTTCGCTGCACCGCTTGGAAAGAGTAATACTCGATTTCAAGGATGAAATGAAGGACTTCAAAGATGAAATGAAAGAGGACCGGCGAGAGATGAAAGAAGACCGGCGGGAAATGAATAAGCAATGGGGAGAACTCGCCAATAAGATGGGGACGATCGTAGAAGACATCGTTGCTCCTGCTGTCCGGCCGGCCATTAAAAAGTACTTCCATGAAGAAGTGGTCGATTTTATGATCAACCGTAAAAAGTTCGATAAAAAGAAAGGCCTGCGGGGAGAGTTTGACGTCATTGCCATAACTGCAACTTCCGTTTATCTGGTGCAGACAAAATCCAGCCCCGACAAAGAAAAGTTACTGGAATTCAAGAACAAGCAGCTCCCCCGCTTTCGGGAGCTGTTCCCGGAATACAAAAAACTCAAATTAGTTCCCATAATGGCGTCCCTGCGCTTCGATGATGAGCTGATCCGGCTCGGCACTGAAGAAAAGATCTATATGCTTGCCTACCGGGAATGGGAGTATATGGACATCCTGAATTTTGAGGAGATCCAGGCACGCTAGTGCCTATGGATATCGGCGGTCCTTCACCTATTCTTTCCTCAAAGCCTCAACAGGGTTAGACAGCGCCGCCCGCAGGCTTTGGTAACTCACGGCCAGGAAGGCCACAACGATGGCCAGGGCGGCGGTGAGCAGGAAACCCCACCAGGGAATGTCGATGCGGTAGGCGAAGTTCTGCAGCCACTTTTCCATGGCAAACCAGCCCAGGGGCAGGGCGATGAACAGGGCAATGCCGACGAGCTTCAAAAAATCGCGCGAAAGCAGGCTGACGATATCCCTGATGGTAGCTCCCAGTATCTTGCGGATGCCGATCTCCTTGGTGCGCTGTTCGGCGGTGAAGGCCGCCAGGCCCAGCAGGCCGAGCGCGGCAATGATCAGCGCCAGCAGGGTGAAGAAAGAAATGGCGCGGCTGAGGGCTTTTTCATCGGCCGCCAGTTGAGCAAAGTTGTCGTCCAGAAAGAAATAGCGCATGGGCTCATCGGGGGAAAAGCTGCGCCAGTGTTCTTTGAGGGTGGCAATGAAACCCGCTACATCGCCCCTTTTGAGTTTGATGGCCAGGTCATTGGGAGTAGTGCTGTAGGTAAGCACCACCGGCTCTATCTTTTTGTGCAGCGACTGGAAGTTAAAATCGTGGACGACTCCAACCACGCGTTGCCCTTCGTTGACCTCCGCGCCGATGGGTTCTTCCAGCCCGAAGGCTTTCACCGCCGCTTCATTGATGATGACGGCAGAGCTGTCCGATCCCATTTCTCTGGAAAAGTTGCGCCCCTCGGCGATCCGCATACCCAGCGTGGGCAGGAATTGATCATCCACCGGGAAGGTCTGCATCGTGATGGATTCTTTCATCTGTGGGGTTTGATAGGTGTACATCCACACTCCGCTGCCCGTCGGCGTCCGGGCGCTGAAGCCGGTGCGTTCCACCTGGCTTTGTTGCTCTGCCAGTGTGCGGAAAGCTTCCGCTTTTTCCTTCAGCGCTCCTGCATTTTCGATCACCATCACCCCCTCCGTATCGAAGCCCATGTCCTTATGCTGCATGTACTGCAGCTGCTGATACACGACGATGCTGGACAACACCAGCCCCGCCGCAATGGCAAACTGCAAGACCACCAGGCCGCTGCGCAACAGGCCGTTTCCCCCCAGGGCAAACTCTCCTTTGATCACCTCCGCCGGCCGGAAGCCGGAGAGGTAAAAGGCGGGATAGAGCCCGGAAAGCAGGCCCACCAGCAAGGTGAACAACAACAGAGCCGCAACATAGCGGGGGCTGGAAAAGGCATATTCCAGCAGCGAGGCCCAGTTGCTGTCTCCGAAAAAGGCCAGCAATAGGTGTGCAAGTACAAAGGCCAGCAGCAGGGCCAGGAAACTGTTGAGTAAAGACTCGGTCAAAAACTGGTACACCAGCACCGGGCGCCGGGCGCCCAGCGTTTTCTTCACGCCGATCTCTTTAGCCCGGATGGCGGAGCGCGCCGTCGTCAGATTGATGTAATTGACTCCGGCGATCAGCAGTATGAACAGGCCCACTACACCCAGGATATACACCTGCAGCGGGTTGCCTCCCGGCGATACTTCAAATTGGTAATCGGAATGCAGGTAGATGTCCTGCAGGGGCTGCACGAAAAAGTGAACGGCGGGGTCGCTGGCCTTCCAGGCTTCGAAGGAGGCGTCCGTCTGCGCTGCCGGATAGGCATGGTTTTTCAGGACGCCAGCCAGGCCTGCCTCCAGCTCAGCCCGGCCGCTGCCCTCCCGCATGCGTACGTAGTTGTAATAGTAAATATTGGTCCAGTGGCCCTTGTCAATCTCTTCCTTCTCCATGGGCATCCAGATGTCCGCAGTCAAATGCGTTCGGCCCATTTTTTCCACTACCCCGCTGACACGGAACGGCTTTTTCTCCTTGCCGATCTCCAGGGTTTGCCCCAGAGGGGATTCCTCCCCAAAGTATTTTTTTGCCAGCGTTTCCGAAATGACCACCTCATCGGGCGAGCGCAGCACCTTTTCAGGGTTTCCTTTTAAGAAATGGTAGGAAAAGAGCTCGAAGAAATTGGTATCCACAAAGTAGTAGTGAGGTTCCAGATACTCTGTTTCTCCCACCCGCACTACTGTTTCCCTGAACCCCTTGTCAAAACGAGTCCCCAGTTCCACATCGGGGCATTCCTGCGGCAGGAAGTCCAGCAATTGCCTCTGGCTTTTCGCAAAGCCGCCCATGTTGTAAAAATCGGTGGCCACGCGGTAGATCCTGTCCCGGGCTTCTATTTCATTTTCATAGCTCAACTCCCGGTAGGAGTATAGCAACAAGGTAAAGGAAGCCGCCAGGCCCAGCGCCAGGCCAAAGAGGTTCAAAAAGGAATATCCCGGATATTTACGAAAGTTCCGGAGAGCAGTTTTCAGATTGTTGTAGAACATCAGTTTTTAAATTTTGGGTTATCTGCCTGCACTCACTCCTGAGTGCGTCAATCCAGGCCCATATCGGGGCGGGCCTGCGCTTATTCATTCTTCAAAGCCTCGGCAGGGCCTCCCATCGCCGCTTTAATGCTCTGGAAGGAGATAGTCAAAAAAGCGGTGGCGATGGCGAGCAGGCCGGCCAGCAGGAACACCCACCAGTCGATGCCGGTGCGGTAGGCGAAGCCCTGCAGCCACCGGTTCATAGCCAGCCAGGCGATGGGCGCAGCAATGGCCAGGGCGATGAGCACCAGCCGCAGGAAGTCTTTCGAGAGCAGTCCCACGATGCTGGCCACCGAAGCGCCCAGTATTTTACGGATGCCGATCTCCCTGGTGCGGCGCACCGCCATGAAGGCCGCCAGGCCGAACAGGCCCAGGCAGGCGATGAAGATGGCCAGGATGGAAAAAATGGTGAATACCTGCGCCATGCGCTGCTCGCTATCGTACAGCTTGGCGTAATCTTCACTCAGGAAGGTGTAGTCAAAGGGCGTATTGGGCGATGCCTTTTCCCAGGCGGCCTTTAGGGCGGCTATACTCGGCTGCAGGCTGCCGGGTTGTAGCCGTACGGCAATCTTCGGCAGGTTCCAGGGTGTCAGGAGCATCACGATGGGTTCGATCTCGTGGTGCAGCGAACGGAAGTGAAAGTCCTTCACTATGCCGATGACGGGCCCGCCGTCTCTGCCGCCCATTTGCAGCTGCTTGCCCAGGGGTTCTTCCCAGCCCAGCTTGCGGGCGGCCGCCTCGTTGATGAGCACCGCCGCACTGTCGGCCGCCAGCTCGGGCGAGAAATTGCGGCCCGCCGCCATTTCCAGCTTCAGGGCATCGACATAGTGCGGGTCCACAAAGGTGTAGTTAAGGGAGGTTTCCTGATAGTTGGCGGGTTGTTCCGGCAGAAAGGCCGTGCTGTCGAATTCTTTGTCTTTGCCGGGTAAGAACTGGGCGATGGACACCTCGCTGACGGAAGGGATGTCCCTCAACTGCTGCAGGAAAGGGGCGTAATTGTTGCCCAGCGCTTGTGCCCGGCCAATGATCAACACCTGTTCTTTGTCGAAACCCAGGTTCTGGTTCTGCATGAAACGCAGCTGTTTGCCCGCCATGAGCGCACCGATGATCAGCACGGCG
>CAYVVK010000504.1:0-4533 GCA_964454855.1 uncultured Phaeodactylibacter sp.
AAGACGCCAAACATGTCCTCCTGCACGGGCATTGCCATCAGAAGGCCCTGGCCGGCGTGGACGTTTCCGCCTTTGCCCTCAGCCTTCCGGAAAATTACACCGTAGAGGTGATCCCCTCCGGCTGCTGCGGCATGGCCGGCTCCTTCGGCTACGAGGCGGAGCACTATGAGGTAAGCATGAAGGTGGGGGAGCAGGTGCTGTTTCCGGCAGTGCGGGCAGCAGGTGAAAACACCATCATTGCGGCGCCCGGCACCAGCTGCCGCCATCAGATCCTGGATGGTACGGAAAGGGAGGCGGTGCATCCGGTGGAGGTGTTGTGGGGGGCGTTGGGTTGGTGAGACTTGGTAAGTTTTTCTGGCGGAGAGCTGGCGGGAAACTTACCAAGTATTGATTCCTCCATTGGTATTTAGGTATAAAGCGAAATGTCTATTTTTTGAGCTTCCGGTTCAGAAATTACTCCGAATTCAATCAGTGCCGCCCGGGCGGAAGTAAGCATCCTTTTTTTCCAACTACCTTTTTGGTGCAATACATCTCCTTCTTCATTGAACCATCGAAGCGAAAAATGCCAGAAGTTTGACCGTACTGGTGTATGCAGGACTCTGCAAATAGCCGTGAAGCCATCTTGGCCTCCCTTATTATATGGTATGGATAAGCCATTTAGTTTGTTGATAGGGAGGTAAATGGCTCCCAAGGTATCTGTATGCTCAAAATCATCGGGATAAGATGGGGTTTCAATGACTTCTCCTACTGGCCACAGTTCTCTGGTAAAGTATTCTTTATTCTCTCCTATTAATCGCCAGAAGCGGTCTTCAGGCAAAAAAATGCCAATGAGGTTAGTGGAAAGGTCATGCAAATGCCCAGTTTGAAAGGATATGTACCTTGGTTTTATGGTATTGGTAATCGGGTCAATAATATCAGCATCAGGAGTACTCCTTTGCAGGAAGAACGAATCCAGTGCTTCAATGTCAGAGAAAAGGCAGTAGTTCGGCCGGGGCAATAGTCGGTCCGGATAAACCATAAGTGTGATCTACTTTTTAGCAAAGTATTGAATGTATTGATTTACAGCCGTATCGAATTCCCCACCATGAGCCAAAACAGGAACGCCATTCTGGTAAATATTAAAGACAATCTCTGTTTCTTCATTAGGAGCGAAATGTGCTTCCACATAAGCGTTCTCTTCCTCATAAACGGCGGTAAAAAAAACAGTGGCATCAGGAGTAACATCGACTGACACCTTTTCAGGATTGGTAAGCAAAACGAAGACAGCCAATGCCCCCGACCTTTTCAACACGTCCTTATGAGAAATACCTGCAAATGCTACTTGCCCTTGTTCCCAACGTTTCTTGAACAGCAGTATCAATTGATCATATCTTCTTTGAAACTGGCGTAGTATATCCTGATGAGCTATATCTGTAGAGAAACTTTCCGCCTGGAAGTATTCGGTCGTATTGAATACAAACAATTCTCCTTTTGCCTCAGGCTCTAAAGATGACTGAAAGAAGTATTCTACCTGTTCGGTTCCAGTTGGTGGCGGATCAGAAGTGATGGTCAGCATGGTTATTAGTCGTATTCAGGGTTAAGTGTATCCAGAAACTCTTTCTTAAGGACGCGAAGGAAGAAGTCTTTTTCAATGCTGTGAAGGTGGTCAATATATTCAAAGAACTCTTCCGGCTTTATTTTCTTCGGTGGCTCCCCTATTACATCAATATCAATGATAGAGAAGATATCTTCTTGATGTGGAGGTTTGCGCTTTGCATTATTGACCAGGTTCAAAACTACCCTCACGCCATTCTCATCCAATTCGGCTCTCACGGAAGTATTGTGCATGGGTTGGTCTGTAAAGGCAAAATTTAGGTTCATTCGCAAATGATCAAAAATCAGGATATTCGGAAAATCACTGATATATCGGATGCCAACTCTAGTAAATCTTTTTATATATCCTGCTTTATCTAGCCTATCCAGAACCCTCTGTATTACTGGAAAGTAGTTTTTCCATCCAGGATAGCCGCTGAGGGAATTGAAGATGATACGTTCTTCATGCACACGTATCTTTATCTTTTCATCTGTAAAATCCAGGGCATCGCTACCTCCCAATTTCACCTGTTGTTGTGGCCCCAATTGTAGGACACCCAACGGATTGATCTCTGAAAGTAGTTGGAAATCGCCAACTAACTCTTTATACAATAATCCCTTTAAAATATCATAAGGCAACCACGCTTCATAGCGCACTTCAACGATCGTGTCCCGTAAGTAATCTGGCGTTATCTTGACAAGAACCGGCATATTGCGGCTTTTTTGTACTAATGTAACAAAATAATGGGATTGTCAAGATTGTTTTAATTGTGAATTCTTCTTTGGAATGAACGTGTGAATTTGTATTTTTCTTCCTTCTTTTTTGATTGGAATTTACATTTATGAGGTTTCTTACCTACATAGCCTTGATTTCAAGCCTTATCCTTTCAGCTCTATCCTGTCAGTCCCAGGAGCAAAAAAACTAACAATTCTGTGCTTGGGATTAATGGTTTTGTTTCTTATGAAGAATGCTATACAGCCTTAAAGAAGTTATATCCCAAAAATGATGTAAAAAAGGATGAACCTTTTGAAGGGGTGCTACCATCAATTACTATGACAGGTTATGTCGTGGATTATGAGGCTCAATGTATCTTCCACTTCTCAAGAGATTCTTTGTTTAATTATTGTCAATGCTCAATTAAGTCCTTTGATGTTGAAGTGTTTCTGGAAATGCTTAACCAAAAGTATGGAAATTCCATTCAGGCAGATACTTTAGATACTTATTCGAACAGTCCAGGGAAAGCTTATGTTTTTCAATGGTTAAAAGAAGACCTCAAAGTTGAGCTAATTCATCAAGATGATAAAAAAGAAATTGATATTCTATATGATTTCATAGATACTGTGGAGTTCAATGATAAGTTTTAATATCGCCAGGCTGCTATCCGCCGACACAATTTCCAAAACTAAGTAGTGGCCAGGGCAGGCCTCACCTCCCGCCCTGACCTGATCACCTAACACGAAGTGAGCAATACGACCAACAACGCCCACAGAGCCCAAACAGCGCCCTTGATCAGCTTGAGCGCCCTGATTGCGTTGCCGATCAAAATGATCCACTCGAGCAGCTTTCTCAGCCTGCTCCATTCGGAGACTTTTTTAAGTCTCCGCAAAAGACTAACTTTGTTAATCATAATAACTATCCAAGTTATTTGTGAGCCGCTCTCACCTGGCCGTGAGGCGGCTCCTGTTTTTCGGGCAATATTGCCCGTCATTTATAAATATTGTTTTTTAGGTTTTAAAAGCAAAACCCATTTTTTCAAACTTTCTTAAACCTATCCTCAAGCCTCGGGATAACTACATTTTGCAGTAATCATAACTTGTTTTCTTTCTTCCTCACTTAGGCAATCTAAAGCCATACCGCTCTTTCATCTTGGCTACAGGTAGGCGGAAACTGAAACTTGCTTTCACAAAGCTCCACTTATCCCCTCGATTAAAAAATATTTACACCTTTCTAAAAGACTAAATCACCAATAAAATCAACTAGCTTGAAAAGAATATAATTTTATTTAATGCAAAAAAGGGCATATCTTCAATCATCGCGCTTCCGAGGTGCCTTGCGCTGGCCGTGTTCCGGTTTCTGGCATTCCTGCCCGGCCTACACAGCCAGAATTCCAGAAACTAGAACAAAAAAACCTAACCATGCCAAAACAACTCATCGAATGCGTGCCCAACTTCAGCGAGGGGCGCGACATGGACATCATCAAACAGATCACCAACGAGATAGAAAGCGTAGAGGGCGTCAAGCTGCTCGACGTAGACCCCGGCAAGGCCACCAACCGCACCGTCGTGACCTTCGTGGGCGAACCGGAGGCCGTCGTGCAGGCGGCCTTCCGCGCCATTAAAAAAGCAGCTCAGGTGATCGACATGAGCAAGCAGCAGGGCGAGCACCCCCGCATGGGCGCCACCGATGTGTGCCCCCTGATCCCCATTTCCAACATCAGCATGGACGAAGTGGTGGAATGGGCCCACAAGCTGGGAGAAATGGCGGGCAAGGAGCTCGACATTCCTTTCTATATGTATGAGCAGGCCGCCACCAAAGACAAGTGGAAGAACCTGGCCAACATCCGCGCCGGCGAGTACGAAGCCCTGCCTGAAAAGCTGGAGCAACCGGAGTGGAAGCCCGATTATGGCCCCGCCCGCTTCAACCCCCGCGCCGGGGCTACCGCCATTGGCGCCCGCGATTTCCTTATCGCCTACAACGTCAACCTGAACACCACCTCCGTGCGGCGCGCCAACTCCGTGGCTTTCGACATCAGAGAAAAAGGACGGGTGAAGCGGGAAGGCGGAAAGCTGAATGCCCCCATCGTACGCGACGAACAGGGGGAGCCCCTGCGCGAGCCCGGCAGCTGCAAGGGAGTGAAGGCCATCGGCTGGTACATCGAAGAATACGGCATTGCCCAGATCTCCATGAACCTCACCGACCTTAAGGCCACCCCCCTGCACATCGCCTTTGAGGAATGCCGC
>CAYVVK010000504.1:4543-5231 GCA_964454855.1 uncultured Phaeodactylibacter sp.
ATGCCGCAAGAGCGCCAATCGCCGTGGGCTGAGGGTCACCGGCTCCGAGCTGGTCGGCCTCGTCCCCCTGAAGGTCATGCTGGATGCCGGCCATTATTTCCTGAAACAGCAGCGGCGCTCACTGGGCGCCTCCGAAGAGGAAGTCATCAAGATCGCCGTCAAGTCCATGGGGCTGGACGAACTTTCTCCCTTTGAGCCCTACAAGAAGATCATCGAATACCAGCTCCGGGAAGATATCGATACGCCCCTGCTGGATATGAACCTGAAGCAATTCGCCAACGAGACGGCTTCCGAAAGCGTAGCGCCGGGCGGAGGCTCCATCTCCGCCTATGTGGGAGCGCTGGGTGCCGCCCTGGGCGCCATGGTGGCCAACCTCTCCTCGCACCGCCGGGTATGGGACCACCGCTGGGAAGAGTTCTCTGAATGGGCGGAAAAAGGACAAAAGGTAAAAGATGCCCTCCTACGCCTGGTAGACGAAGACACCAAGGCCTTCAACCGCATCATCGATGCCGTGCGCATGCCCAAAGGCAGCGAAGAAGAAAAGGCCGAACGCAAACGAGCCATGGAGGAAGCCACCAAATACGCTACCGAAGTGCCCTTCCAGACTATGGAGCTGGCCCTAAAGTCCTTTGATACGATCAAGGCCATGGCCGAAAAGGGAAACCCCAATTCCGCCAGCGATGCCGGG
>CAYVVK010000505.1:0-5197 GCA_964454855.1 uncultured Phaeodactylibacter sp.
GTGGCGCTGTCGGGGGCGCTGATCCTGGTGACGCTGGTCTGCCTGATCTCCGCCATGCGGCAGGGACAGATCTGCGCCAACGGCATTGCCAGCATCGGCGCAGGCATCGATGTGTTCGGTAAGACCATGGTGCTGGCGGTATTCCCGGAGCTGTACGCCATTGTGGCCTTTGCGGCAACCTTCCTGATCAATGCAGGCCTGTGAGGAACATCGCTAATCGGCCAGCAGTACGAGGAGTGGAACCGGGCTGTTGTAAGCTTGCTTGAGCGTAGTGCTTCCTTTGAAGAGCCCTTCAAAAAAGCCGCGTTTTCTTCTGGCCATACACAGCAGGTTGGCTTCGGTACTCCTTACGAAGGTGTTGACACGCTGGTGTACATCCACGTCTCCCGACTCTTCGTGATAAGCGATTTCCAGGCCTTCGAAATAAGAATCGATCGTTCTGTCTACGCCTTCTTCGTCTCTATGCGCTTTGAGATGAAAAATATTGATCCTGGCATCGTACATGGAGGCCAGTTTCCGCAGAGGCGAAAATACACTGTAGGAGGGCAGGGGCAGGTTGTCCACCGCCAGTACTATATTATCGAGGGGGCGGTAGGTAAATGCAGAGGGAATGGCCAGGACCGGCGTTGAAGTGTTTTTCAATACGCCACCGGTAGTGCTGCCGATAAAAACCTCCAGGGCGCCGGTGGCGCCCTGCGTGCCCATGACAATGAGGCCGCAGCCTTGCTTCTCGGCGTATTCCGCCGTATTCAATACGGCGCTTCCAATCATTACCTCTCCTTTTATGCTGGCTTTTCCCTGGAGTTTCGGCTTGAACTTCAGGACCGCCTTCGACATATTTCCCTTTGCTTCATTGCCCACTACTCTTCCCATGTCTTTCATTACGTCTGCCCTGCGGCTACTGACGGTGAAGGAATGAAGCAGCAGCAGTTCGCTTTCAAAATGGTTGGCGATCTCTATGGCAAAAGCTATCGCATTTTCAGCGTTAGCTGAAAAGTCAGTTGGAACCAGTATTTTTTCCATGTTTCGGTTTGATTGATTGTGATGTGTTAAATTAAGTAAAAAAAATTTAGTGGCTGTAGTATTTGCGGATCTCGGCCTCGATCTTGCTGTCCCAGATCCGGCGCAGGACCTCCTGGGCCAGCTGCCTGTATTTATCCGCCATCTTCTGATTTTCAAGTTTCTCATACACTTTGACGATGCCGTGAATGGCGGGCACGTGCATGTCGTTGATCTGCAGGCAGGTTTTGTACTCCTCTAATGCCTCCTTGTAAAAACCATCCTTCATTAATTGTGTGCCGATCTTATAGTGAGTTTCAATATCCCTGATCCTGTTTTCCAGCTGCAGCTGAATGACGTCCTTTGTCTTGGTGGTAATAAAAGTACAGGGTATTTTCTGGATGACTTTTTCCGTTACACTACCGATGAGCACTTTGCTCAGGCCGCTCCGCCCCGTGGTGCCCATGATCAGCAGATCGACTTTTGAATCGGTGATTTCTTTCAATATTTCTTCTTCCGGCCTGCCCCTTCTCACTTCTTTTATCAGGTCGAGGTCTTTGAGGTTGAACTGCTCCAGAAACTCATTGTACTGAGCAATGTGCCGCAAAGCGTTGTGCACATTTTCCTGTTCCCAATCGTACTGAAAGCTGAAGATGTTAGGGGCCATGGGCTGGTAAACCGTGAGGATGATCAGCCTGGCCTCAAAGCGCCTTGCAAAAATGATGGCATCTTTGAGGGCGCGTTTGGAAGGGCCGGAGAAATCCACGGGGCAGAGTATGGTATTTACCTGAAAGGCTTTTTCCGGCTTGACCACCAATACGGGCTTACTCGAGAGCTTGATGATCTTTTCTGCGGTGTTGCCCAGATGATCTTTCTGGTTTTCCTCCTTTTCTCCTGCCCCGATGAGGATGATGTTGGCGTCCAGGCGCTCCGCAGTGTTGACGATCTTGCTGACATGGCCTCCCCACTCCAGAATGGTTTCCGTTACCTTTATTCCTTCTTCCTTTATCCGGGCCTCAACTGCCGCCAGGTGTTTTTGGGCGGCATGTTCAAGCAATTTTTTCGCTTTTTCACTGCTGATATCATCCGGGAGTACATGGAGGATACTCATCTTGGAGTGGAAGGTCCGCGCCAGGGCGATGGCATTGTCTATGACATTCTTTGACGACTTCAGAAAATCTGTTGCTAAGAGAATCCTTTCAAGTATCTTCATATAAAGTGTTTTCCGTATTCTGAGTGGCGAGCAATTAACCCTTTTATAATGATAACCACTCCGGAAGGCAATAGGGTCGAGACTTTTCCTTATTTATTCACCAATTTCGGGCGGGCCCGCTCAATGACGGCCTTACTGTCTATCCCTGATGGCAGCGTACCGAAATTCAGGCCCCGGACAGGCCCCAGGCGGGAGTCGCAGAAAGCATCCGATACCATGGTGTTTCCGCTTTTGATGAGCTGAGCGGCCTGCATGGCCTTGGCCAGGCGCTCGGCCAGGTACCTCGCCTGATACTCGGCATCCCCGATCTCGCTCAGCACCTTTTGGGTTTCATCAATGTAGGGCCCGAATGATTTATGGCCTCCCCGTGCGCTTTCCAGTTCTGTGAAAAAAGCTTCCCGCGACTCCGGGTTTCTGGAGATGGCGCGGAGAATATCCAGGCATTGCACATTGCCGCTTCCTTCCCAGATGGAATTCAGCGGAGCTTCGCGGTACAAGCGTGGCAGGATAAATTCCTCAACATAGCCATTGCCGCCCAGGCATTCCAGCGCTTCTCCCGCCAGCGGCACTGCCCGTTTGCAGATCCAGTATTTGCCGACGGGCATCAGCAGGCGGCTCAGCCATTTTTCGTGTTCTTCTTCCTCCTGCCGCTCAATGCTCTGGGCGGCACGGGCCGTCATGGCCAGGGCGGCTTCGGCTTCCAGGCAGAGGTCGGCCACTACATTGGCCATCAGCGGTTGATCGATCAGGCGCTTGCCCATCACTTTCCGGTAGTGGATGTGGTGGGCCGCCTCCGATACGGCCCGCCGCATGAGTGCTGAAGAGCCGATCATATTGTCGTAGCGGGTGAGCATCACCATCTCGATAATGGTATTCACGCCCCGGCCTTCTTCGCCCAGCAGAATGCCGTAGGCTTCCCGGTATTCAATCTCGCTGGATGCATTGGAGCGGTTGCCCAGCTTGTCTTTGAGGCGTTGAATGAAGAAGGTGTTTCGCTCGCCATCCGGCTTACGGCGCGGTATGAAAAAGCAGGAAAGGCCATTTTCGGTTTGGGCCAGGGTAAGAAACCCATCGCCCATAGGAGCGGAGTAGAACCACTTGTGGCCGGTGATTTGGTAGCCCTGGCCAGCGCCGGCCTGGCCCATGGGGTAGGCGCGGGTGGTATTGGCGCGTACATCCGTACCGCCCTGCTTTTCGGTCATGGCCATGCCAATGGTGGCGCCTTTTTTGTGGCTGATCTCCTGATCAGAAGCATCGTAGCGGTTGCTGAATATCTTTGGCAGCCAGGTTTTGCCCACCGCCTCATTTTTTTTCAGTACCGGCACACAGGCGAAGGTCATGGAAAGCGGGCAGCCGGTGCCGGCCTCGGTTTGGGAATGCAGGTAGAACAAGGCCATGCGGGCAAAATGCCGGCCGGGGCGGTGGCTGGCCCAGGGCAGGGCATGCAGGCCGTGCCTGATGCCCACCTCCATGAAATCGTGATAGGCAGGATGAAAATCGATAAAGTCGATGCGGTGGCCCTGCCGGCCGTGAGAGTGAAACCGCGGCGGGTTCTCGTTGGCCCGGAAGCCTTTCCTGATCCACTCGGCCGATCCCATCATTTCGCCGTAGGTGCGGCAGTCTTCCTCTACCCAGGAAGCGCCGGCGGCTCGCATCAGTTCCCGGAGAGCGGTGTCCTCTTCGAATAGGTTGTAATCTTCCAGACGGGGGGGCTGGTTGAAAACTTCATGCGTTTGCCGGGAGGTAGAACTGGGCTCTAAATTCATGAAAGAACTATTTAGTGATAAACTACCGATTTTCCGAATGAGATGCAAGCAGTAAAGTCTTTGTTGGTGTTTTTTTCTTTGGTACGGAACCATACCTTCCACATACTGTTTACTGCTTATCGATCATGAAAAAAGATGAGCTCATATCTCTGGGCCGGCAGTGGTTTGAAGGGCAGGGCTGGCAACCATTCCCCTTTCAGCTGGAAGCCTGGCGGCACTACCTGAATGGCCACAGCGGACTGGTCAATGCGCCTACGGGTACGGGAAAGACGTATTCGCTGGCCATGCCCATTTTGCTGGAGAACCTTGCTCCTCCCCCCTCGGGGGAGGCCGGGAGGGGGCCCTACGCCATCTGGATCACCCCCATCCGCGCCCTCACCAAAGAGATACAAAGCTCCATACAACGCGCGGCTGATGACTTGGGCCTGAACTGGCAGGTGGCCATTCGCTCCGGCGATACCAAACAGAGCGAACGCGCCCGGCAGAAGAAAAAACCACCGGAAGTGCTCATCACCACACCCGAGAGCCTGCACCTGCTGCTGGCCAGTAAGGGCTATCCAAAATATTTTAAGGATCTGAAAACCGTTGTCGTAGACGAGTGGCACGAGCTGATCGGCTCCAAGCGGGGTGTGCAGATGGAGCTGGCCCTCGCGCGCCTTAAGGGCCTGCTGCCACAATTGAAAGTATGGGGCATCTCCGCCACCATCGGCAATATGGAAGAGGCTCTGGCGGTATTGATGGGCAATACTCAAAATTACAAAGTGGTGCGCGCCAGTATTCCCAAGCAGACCGAGATCATTTCCGTATTGCCCGATGAGATCGAACGCTTCCCCTGGGCAGGCCACCTGGGCATCAAACTTCTGGAGAAGGTACTGCCCATCCTCGATCAAAGCCAGAGTACGCTCATCTTTACCAATACCCGTGCTCAATGTGAAATATGGTACCAGAACCTGCTGGAAATAGCCCCCGAGCTGGCCGGCGCCATCGCCATGCACCACGGATCTATTAGCCGGGAGTTGCGCGACTGGGTGGAGAACGCCCTGCATGCCGGTACGCTGAAAGCCGTGGTGTGCACTTCCAGCCTCGACCTGGGTGTTGACTTTCGCCCTGTAGAAACCATCGTACAGGTCGGCAGCCCCAAAGGGGTGGCGCGTTTCATGCAGCGGGCGGGCCGCAGCGGCCACCAGCCGGGTGCGCTGAGCACCATCTACTTCGTGCC